>JBFELD010000008.1:0-18716 GCA_041552375.1 Kiloniellaceae bacterium
AGGGAATACGGGAGATTTCGATCCCCTCCTCGCTCAGCGCTTCGGCCTCGGCATCGTTGGTCTCGCCATAAATGTTGCGCGCATCCGCCTCGCCATAATGGATCTTGCGCGCTTCCTCGGCGAAGGCCGGGCCCACATGGTCGAAATTCTCTTCCACCGTCTTGCGCAGCTCGCGCAGCGCCTTGTGGACCTCCGCTACTTTCTGCATCTCCATGGCAGCCTTTTTTGAGCCTTCCGGCACAGCCTCCGCGGCCGCCGGCTTTTCGCTCGTGGCGACGTTCGGCGCCATCAAGGCCTTCTTGATCTTCCGCGAGCCGCAGGTGGGGCAACTCACCTCGCCGGCGGCCACTTGCCGGTCGAAGGCGGTGCTATCCTTGAACCAGCCTTCAAAGACATGCGCCTTGGGACAGGTAAGATCAAAGAAGATCATTGTCTCAGGACTCACTACCATTGTGATAGCGCGCACGGACGCGCTCTGGACTCCCTTAAAAAGTGGCGTCAGGCTGCCGTAAAGGCAAGAACCAATCCCCGATGGGGAGCCAAGGCGGGAGAAGTTTTATGAGCCGCATTAAGAACTTAACAAAAAATAGCCGGTGGTCCCCCGGCCGAGAAAAAGAGCCGGATTAGGCTATGCAGGGCACAGTGAGCCCCTCACCCTGGGTAACGCGCTTTGCACCTCGCATCACCCCCGGCGGGACGGTGCTCGACCTTGCCTGCGGCAAGGGCCGCCATAGCCGGTACTTGCTTGCCGAGGGTTTCCAGGTGACGGCGCTCGACCGGGACGTCTCCGGTCTCGACGATCTGATAGGGCGCATCGAGATCATCGAGGCGGACCTGGAGGACGGTCGTCCCTATCCCCTGGCCGGCCGCCGTTTCGATGGCATCGTCACCACCAACTACCTCCATCGCCCACTGCTGCCGCGTCTGGTCGCGGGCCTCGCAGCCGGCGGGGTCCTGATCTACGAGACCTTCGCCCGTGGTAACGAGAAATTCGGCAAGCCCGCCAACCCGGCTTTCCTCTTGACGCCAGGCGAGCTTCTGGAGGCCGTCCACGGCTATTTGCGGGTTCTTGCCTATGAGGACATCACGGTAGAGACGCCGAGGCCAGCGGCGATCCAGCGTATCGCCGCCCTCAGCCCACCGAGCCAGGCGCCGTGAAATCTCGCGCACCGGCGAGCGCCGGGATGGCCTCGCGGGCTCTGCGGGATTGGTCGGGATCAATCTCCGCCAGGATCACGCCCGGCTCGTTTCCCGCCTCGGCCAGGACCTCGCCCCAGGGGGAGACAATCAGGGAATGCCCATAGGTCTCGCGGCCGCCCGCATGACGGCCGCACTGCGCCGGGGCGAGAACATAGCTTCCCGTCTCGATCGCCCGGGTGCGGATCAGGACGTGCCAATGAGCTTTGCCCGTGAAGCGGGTGAAGGCGGACGGACTCGTGAGAACCGATGCGCCCGCCGCCGCCAAGCTCCGGTAGAGCTGAGGAAAACGCAAGTCGTAGCAGACGCTGAGGCCGAGCCGAGCCCAAGGCGTCTCGGCCACGACCGCCTGCGCCCCAGGATTAAAGCGTCGCGATTCGCGGTAGCGCTGGCCATCGGGAATGTCGACGTCGAACATGTGGATCTTATCATAGCGTGCCCGCACCTCGCCCTCGGGGCCGATCAGAAACGAGCGGTTGGCGGGCCGGCCGTCGCGGGTCGCCACGAGGAAGGAGCCAACCAGGATCCAGCACGCCAACGCCTGCGCCAAATCGCGCATGCGCTGCAATCCGATATGGCGCCCCTCGGGTTCGACCTTCTCCGCCAGGCGCTTGCCGTCCGGCTCCATCAGATCGCTGGTTTCGGGCGTCAGCACCAAGTCCGCGCCTTCAGCCCGGGCCTCGCGTATCAAAGTTTCGGCGATATCGATATTGGGCCCGATCTCTGGGCCGGCGGTTACTTGTACACAAGCTGCGGTAAAGGCTGTGCTCATGTCCCCCCGGCGATCAGACGGTCCAATTCCCCCGACCGCTCGAGCTCATAGAGTTCACGGCAGCCGCCGATGTGGCGATCGTCGATGAAGATCTGCGGCACCGTATGGCTGCCACCGGCTCGCTCCATCATCTCCGCCCGCCGTCCCGGACGCATCAAGACGTCGATGTCCTCGAAAGCCAATTCCTTGGCCTTGAGCAGGCTCTTGGCCCGGTGACAGAACCCACAAAAGAACGAGCTGTAAATTTCCACACGCGGCATCTGGACACGCCCTCCTCCATCGGCGCGACAGGAAACCAACATAGCCCTATGGCGGCCGGCGGCAAACTATAGGGACCGCGAGCGCCCTGCCAGTCCAAAAGACGTCACAACGGCGTGATGAATCGGTTCATCCCGTGAGCTTGAGCACCCGAGCCAGAACCACCACGTCGACCGCGCCGGCTCCGGCTCCTCTGAGTGCCCTGGCGGCACCATCGGCCGTCGCCCCGCTGGCCATGACGTCGTCCACCAAGACCACCCGCCGTCCCTCCACCAACGGACGTCGCCGTGCCGTGATCGTGAAGGCATTGCGGACATTGCGTCGGCGCTGCGCTGCCGAGAGACCGCCTTGCGAGCCTCGCCAGATCCGGCGCTGCAACAAATCGGGCTGGAGGCGCCCGCACCCCCAAGTGCGGTGAAGCGCCCCGGCGAGCACGGCGGCCTGATTGTATCGCCGATCGAGAAGGCGGCGCCAGTGAAGCGGTACCGGCGCGATCACCACGTCATCGCCCTTGAAGTCGCTCGCCGCCGCAGCCAACCAACGCCCGAAGGTGGCCGCCGCCTCGACCCTATCAGCGTGCTTGAAGCGCAACACCAGCTGCTTGCTCGCCTGGTCATAACGAAAGGCCGCCCGGGAGCGGTCGTAGGACGGACGTCGGCGGGCACAGGCACCACAAAGGGCCTCGGGACCTTGATCGTAGTCGAAGGGCAGACCACAGAGCGCGCAGGTCGGCGCACTGATGAACGCGACCTGAGACCAGCAGCCGGCACAGAGCAACCCCTTATCGGCAAGCGGCGTGCCGCAGGAAAAGCACAAGCGCGGCAGAACCGCATCCACGGCCTTGCCAAGACAACCTTTACCGATCTCGAAAGCGCCACGCACCAAAGACATGGCCACGACTCTCGTTCGGCGCAACTTGGCTGTCAACGTCGCCGGCGCCCCGACGAGCCGCTTTCGCCACCCGCCCGGGCACGTCATAGTCATGCGTCATGGATCGGACGGAACCCCTCTTCGACAGACTTCTCTTGAGACGGCGCCGCGCGCGCGCCGCGGCCGACTTCGCGGAAGTCGACTTCCTCTATCGCGAGGTTACCGAACGCCTCGCCGACCGGCTGGCGGACGTGCGCCGGCGCTTTCCCTTGGCCCTCGAACTGGGATGCCGCGACGGCAATCTGGCTCGCGCCCTGGCCGGGCGTGGGGGCATAGAACGCCTGATCCAAAGCGACCTTGCCGCAGCGTCTCTCATCAACGCGGACCAGGGCGATGGTCCGCGACTGGTCCTCGACGAGGAGGCCCTGCCCTTTGCCGCCGGAAGCCTCGACCTCGTCCTCTCCTGTCTGACATTTCATTGGGTGAACGATCTACCCGGCGCCTTACTGCAGATCAATCACGCGCTGCGTCCCGACGGCTTGCTGCTGGCCGCTTTTTTCGGCGGCGACACGCTAAAGGAGCTGCGCGCCGCCCTGCTCGAGGCTGAGCTGGAACGGCACGCCGGCGCAAGCCCGCGCATCTCGCCCTTCACCGATCTGCGCGACGCCGCCGGCCTCTTACAGCGTGCCGGTTTCGCTCTGCCGGTCGCCGACCTCGACCGCATCGAGGTCTGTTACTCGAGCGCCGCCAAGGTGATGTCCGATCTGCATGCCATGGGCGAGACCAACGCCTTGACCCGGCGCCCGCGTTCGCCGTTGGCGCGCGCCACGCTGGCCCGCGCCCTGGAGATCTACCACGACCGCTTCGCCTTGCCCGACGGCAAGGTCAGGGCCAGCTTCGAGGTCATCTTCCTGACCGGATGGTCGCCCGCCGCCGATCAGCCCAAGCCCTTGGCACCCGGCTCGGCGCGCCATCGTCTTTCCGATGCGCTCGATACGCCCGAGCGCCCGGCCGGCGACAAGGCAGGGCCGCGCCGAAACAGACCCTCGGATTGACTCTCGGATCATCACCCCGGCGGCTCAGAGCAGATCGCGAAGCAGCGCCACCAAGGGCACGTCGGCCGGCGGCATCGGATAATCGGCAAGGCGCGCCGGCTTGACCCAGGCCAGTGCTTGCCCCTCACTCGGCTGGAGGTGTCCCTTCCAGACCCGGCAGACATAGAGCGGCATCAGCAACTGGAATCTCTCGTAACGATGCGACGCGAAGGCGAAAGGCGCCAGGCAGCTCTCGCGCGTATCGACGCCCAATTCCTCGCGCAGCTCGCGAATCAGCGCCGCTTCCGGCGTCTCGCCCGGCTGCACCTTGCCCCCCGGGAATTCCCAGAGCCCGGCCATGGACTTGCCCTCGGGACGCCGGGCGATCAGAACACGGCCGTCGATGTCGACCAAAGCGGCGGCGACGACCAGCAGCAGAGGCAGCGCCGGCTCCCGATTATCATCGGCCGACCAACAGCCGCCGTCTGGCTCCTCAGGGGTATCGTTCATGGCACCTCGGCCAGACCAGTGTGGTAATGGCAGTCAGCTTCGGTAGTCAGCATTGATGTCGATGTAGCCATGGGTCAGATCGCAGGTCCAGACGGTGGCCCGGCCGCGGCCGATGCCGACGTCGACCTCGATATCGATCTCGCGCCCCTTCATGTGGGCGGCGACCGGCGCTTCGTCATAGCCCGAGACACGTTGGCCGTTCCTGGCAACGGCGATGCCGCCGATACGGATTGCCAGACGATCACGGTCAGCTCTTTGCCCGGCTTTGCCCACCGCCATGACGATGCGGCCCCAGTTGGCATCCTCGCCAGCGATGGCGGTCTTGACCAAGGGCGAGTTGGCGATGGACAGGCCGATACGGCGTGCCGCGCCGGCCGAGGCAGCGCCGGTAACGGTGATGGCGATGAATTTCTGCGCGCCCTCACCGTCGCGCACGACCTGCTGCGCCAAATCGCATAGCAGAGCGTCGAGCGCGTGCCGGAAGTCGGCGATCGCGGGGTCGTTCAGTCTCAGGTCGCCGGGAATGCGAGCATGCCGGGCCTGTCCGGTGGCCGCCAGGATCAAAGTGTCGCTGGTCGAGGTGTCGCCGTCCACCGTGATCGCGTTGAAGCTTCGCTCAACGCCGCTGGCCAACAGCCGGCGCAGCAATGCCGCCGGCAGCTTCGCGTCGGTGGTAACGAACGCCAGCATGGTCGCCATGTCGGGCGCGATCATGCCCGAGCCCTTGGCGATGCCGTTGAGAAGCACCGGCCGCCCGCCGATCGAGGCGTTGCGGGTGGCGCCCTTCGGATAGGTATCGGTGGTCATGATGGCCTTGGCGGCGGCCTGCCAGGCGTCGGGCTGCAAGCCGCCGGCCAGGCGGTCGAGCGCGGAGACGATGCGCCCGTCGGGCAAAGGCTCGCCAATGACGCCGGTAGAGGCAATCAGGACATCCCCCTTGCGGCACCCCAGACGATCCGCCGTCGCCGCGACGGTGCGCTTCACCGAGGCCATGCCCGCATGACCGGTGAAGGCGTTTGCGTTGCCCGCATTGACCAGAATGGCTCGCGCCCGGCCATTGTCGAGCGCCTCGCGGCACCACAACACCGGCGCCGCCGCGGTGAGCGAGAGGGTCAGCACGCCGGCGACCCGCGTGCCCGGCGCGAATTCGATCAGGCAGGTGTCGGCACGCCGCCGATATTTGATGCCACAGGCCCGCGTCGCCAGCCTAACGCCGGCGATCGATGGCAGCTTGGGAAAGCGGTTGGGCGCAAGTGGCGAACGCGCAAGGTCCATGAAGCCAAGTCCCCGGTACTGGCGGCGCCTTGGAGTTCCTAGGTTTGCGCCCTTTTCAGTTGTCCGACGCGCCCTCTGATGCGGCCGGGCCCTCGAGCAGAATCTCAACTTCGGACTCCGCGCGCAAGTCCCCGATGACGCCTTGCAACACCTGCTCGGTCAACTCCTCGCGGATCTCGTTCTCGACGTCGGCGAACTCGGGCGGCGCCTTGTCACGCACGTCCTCGATCAGGATGACATGGTATCCGAATTGTGTTTGAACCGGCTCGGCGCTGTATTCGCCGGGGGCCAGCGCAAAAGCGGCAACCTCGAACTCCTCGACCATCTGTCCGGCCGAGAAATAGCCAAGGTCTCCGCCCTGAGCCGACGACGGCCCAGTCGAGCGTTCGCGGGCGAGCGTCGCGAAGTCGGCCCCGTCGTCGAGCTCGACGATGACGGCGCGGGCCTCGCTTTCCTCGGCGAGCAGAATGTGGCGCGCATGCATTTCCTTTTCCGGTCCAGCCGCGACCATCTCGTCATAGCGCGCGCGCATCGTCTCGTCGGTCACCTTTTCCTGCAGCACTCGGTCCAGATAGACACGCCCGATCGCCTGTTCCTCGGCGCGAGCGACCTGGTTGCGAACTTGCTCGTCATCGGCCAGACCCTCTTCGCGGCCAGCCTTGGCAATGAGCTTCAGGTTAACCAGGCGATCCAGGAGCAATGGAAGCACCGACTCGAGGTTCGCCTGATAGGCGGCCGGTAAGCCGGCGGCGCTTTCGATAAGTTCCGAGTGATAGACCGGCGCACCGTCGACACGCGCGACCACGGGGTCATCCGTTTCGTCGGATTGAGCGAGCGACGTCCCGAGCGGAGCAACACTCAGCGCCAAGGCAAGAACACAGGCACCGAGCCAATAGACTTCAGCCTTCATTGGGACATCTCCTTTTAGTCGCAGCGCCGGTAACCGTGCGGTCTTCTGGCACGAGCGCATAAATGGAACAAGACAAAGTTGTGCCACCCCGGAGGGTCAGTCTTGAGAATCGGGCGCGTCCGCCGGTTCGTTGGTCTCACCGTCCGCATCAAGCGCCTCAGGAAAGTATTCGACGGCCGCCGCGCCGCGGAGCTCGCGCAAATAATTCTGGGCCGCCTCCTGGCGCAACTGCTCCGTGATCGAAGCCCGCATTTCCTCATAGTCCGGCACGCCTTCCATGCGGTGGTCGAGAAGTTGGATGACATGCCACCCGAAGGCCGTGCGCACCGGCTCGGCGCTATAGGCACCGACTTCCAGCTCCAGCGCCGCCCGGGCGAACTCCGGCACCATGCGGCTCGGATCGAAATAACCGAGGTCCCCGCCTCGTGGGGCCGACGGCCCAGTCGACCGGCTGCGGGCCAAGGCGGCGAAGTCGGAGCCGGCGTCGAGACGTTCGATTACGTTGCGCGCCTCCTCCTCGCTGGACAGCAGGATATGGCGGGCGCGAATCTGATGGCTGGAATCGGTGGCCCGTACCAAATCCTCATAGCGCCGGCGCACCGTCTCTTCGTTCACCACCTGCTTCAGGTGATTACTGAGCAAGCGTTCGCGGATCAGATTGGCCTCATAGATCGCGACCTGGAGCTTGATGTCCTCGGCTTTGTCCAGGCCCGCTCGGCGCGCCGCCGCGGCAAGCAGCTTGAGGTCGATCAGCCGGTCGAGAAGCGCCGGAAAGAGCGACTCGATCTGCTCTTCGTCCTCCAATGGAAGGTCGCCGGACGACCAAACCACCTCGGCCCAGCGAATGTCGGAGCCGTCGACCCGGGCCACGATCGGGTTGATCTCCATGAGCTCTCTCAGCGCGTCGCCGAGAACCGGTTGCTCACCCGCACTCTCGACTTCCGGTGTTTCTTTTCCATCATCGGCGTGCGTCGCCTCCGCCGGATCGGTGGGGATCGCGGGTTCGCCCTCCGATCCCGTCCGCGCGTCATCCTCGGATTGGGCCTCGGCAACGTCGTCCGAGCCGAAGAGAATTTCGCCGATGGAGTAGCGCTCGGTCTGCGGCTGGTCCTTGGTCTCCGAGGGATCGGAGCGTGTCTGCTCGGGGCTGCCTGAAGATGGTGCCTCATCATCGGCCGCAAGCACGATATTGGTGACCAACAAGGACAAAACCAGGGTCAGGCAAGCCGTTTCCGCCCCGGTGAGGCGGAGACCGCCCCCGAATCGAAGCCTCATGAACTTGTGCTCCATTCGCCCGCGCGCCGGACCTCAAGCGAATCCGACGCGTTCACGTATAATCGGGCACTCGGCCCCTGCCAAGTCCCCTCCGGGTCGCGCCTGGCCGACGCAGCGTGCTGGAGGCCGCGTGCTGCACGTTGACAGGCGCCCGACGGCAGCCTATGTCTCAGCCGGGCCGGACGCGGCTTGATCGCTTTGTCCCCGCAGTCTCATCCGCCAGGTCCCAGACGACGCCTCACGGACGGCGTGGGCTGGGGACCTGGGCTACAAAACCGGCGCGCGCGCCGAGGTGATGGTCGATATGATTGGCGCTTTGGCCAAGAAGCTCTTCGGTTCCGCGAATGAACGTTACATCAAAGGCCTGAACGGCCTGGTCGGACAGATCAACGCCCTCGAGCCGGAGCTGGAGGCCCTTTCCGACGAGGCCGTGGCCGCGCGCACCGATGCTCTCAAAGAGCGCCACGCGCAAGGCACCCCGCTCGACGAGCTCCTGGTCGAGAGCTTTGCCATCGTGCGCGAGGCCGCCAAGCGGACCCTGGGACAAAGACACTTCGACGTGCAGCTCATGGGTGGCGTGGTGCTGCACCGCGGCATGATCGCCGAGATGAAGACCGGTGAAGGCAAGACGCTGGTCGCCACCCTGGCGGTCTACCTGAACGCTCTGGCCGGCAAGGGCGTACACGTGGTCACGGTCAACGACTACCTGGCCCAGCGCGATGCCGACTGGATGGGACAGATCTACCGCTTTCTCGGCCTCGAGGTCGGCTGCATCGTCGCCGGCCTCTCAGACGAGGAGCGGCGGACCGCCTATGGCTCCGACGTCACCTACGGCACCAACAACGAGTTCGGCTTCGATTACCTTCGCGACAATATGAAATTCCGGCTCGAGGACATGGTCCAGCGGGAGTTCAACTTCGCCATCGTCGACGAGGTCGACTCGATCCTCGTGGACGAGGC
Source organism: Kiloniellaceae bacterium (assembly GCA_041552375.1). Taxonomy (GTDB): domain Bacteria; phylum Pseudomonadota; class Alphaproteobacteria; order Kiloniellales; family Kiloniellaceae; genus JAJFGK01. The sequence goes on from JBFELD010000008.1 coordinate 9,062, forward strand.
CCGTACGCCGCTGATCATCTCCGGCGCGGCGGAGGACTCCTCGGAAATGTACGTCAAGGTGAATGCCCTCATCCCGAAGCTCGACCCCGAGGACTACGAGAAAGACGAAAAGCTGCGCTCGGCCACCTTCACCGAGACGGGAAGCGATCACATCGAGCAGCTCATGAACGAGGCTGGGCTGATGGAAACCGGCTCGCTGTTCGATGTCCAGAACGTCTCGTTGCTGCACCACGCCAACCAAGCGCTGCGCGCGCACCAACTCTTCCAGCGCGATACCGACTACATCGTCAAGGACAACAAGGTGGTCATCATCGATGAATTCACCGGGCGCATGATGGAAGGCCGGCGCTACTCCGAGGGGCTCCACCAAGCTCTCGAGGCCAAGGAGGGTGCCGTGATCCAGCAGGAAAACCAAACCCTCGCCTCGATCACCTTCCAGAACTATTTCCGCCTCTATCCGAAGCTCGCCGGCATGACCGGCACCGCCATGACCGAGGCCCAGGAGTTCATCGACACCTACGGCCTGGACGTGGTGGAGATCCCCACCAACGTGCTCTGCGTGCGCCTGGACCACGATGATGAGGTTTACAGGACCGCGGAGGAGAAGTACGCCGCCATCGTCGAGCAGATCAAGGAATGCCGGGAGCGACACCAACCGATCCTGGTGGGGACGGTGTCGATCGAGAAGTCCGAGCTGCTGGCGGCGCGGCTGAAGAAGGAGAAGATCCCGCACCAGGTCCTGAACGCTCGCTTCCACGAGCAGGAGGCCATGATCATCGCCCAGGCCGGCGTTCCCGGGGCGGTAACCATCGCCACCAACATGGCCGGCCGCGGCACCGATATTCAGATGGGCGGCAATGCCGATATGCGCATCGCCCAGGAAGCCGCCCCCATCGAGGACGAGGCCAAGCACGCCAAGAAGACAGAACAGATTCTCGCCGAGGTCGCCGACAAGAAGAAAGTCGCGCTCGACGGCGGCGGGCTTTACGTGATCGCCAGCGAGCGGCACGAGAGCCGGCGCATCGACAACCAACTCCGTGGCCGTTCGGGGCGGCAGGGGGACCCCGGCGCCTCCAAGTTCTTCCTCTCTCTCGAGGACGATCTGATGCGCATCTTCGGCTCCGACCGCATGGACGGAGTGTTGAAGAAGCTGGGCCTGCGCGACGGCGAGGCGATCGTCCACCCCTGGGTAAACAAGGCCCTGGAGAAGGCGCAAAAGCGCGTCGAGGAACGCCATTACGAGGCGCGCAAACATCTCCTGAAATTCGACGACGTGATGAACGACCAGCGCAAGGTGGTCTTCGAGCAGCGTAAGGACTTGATGCGCGAGGAGGACGTGCACGAGACCGTCGAGGCCATGCGTATGGAGGTCATCGATGGCCTCATCGAGCGCTGTATCCCCTCGGGCGCCTATGCCGAGCAGTGGGAGGTGGCCTCCCTGCACGAGGAAGTCCTGCGACTCTTCGCCCTCGATCTACCGGTGGCCGATTGGGCCAAGGAAGAGGGGATCGCCGAAGCGGAGATCCGTGAGCGCATCAACGAGGCCGTGGCCCGCAAGATGGCGGCCAAGAACGCCAACATCGGCCCGCAGCAAATGCGCGCCCTGGAAAAGCAGTTCCTGCTCTGGGTGCTGGACCACCAGTGGAAGGACCATCTGCTCTCGCTCGATCACCTGCGCCAGGGCATCCACCTGCGCGCCTACGGCCAGCGCGACCCCTTGAACGAATACAAGCGCGAGGCCTTCGAGCTGTTCGAGGCCATGCTCTCCCAGGTGCGTGACGAGGTGACCACCATCCTTGCGCGCATCGAGCCGCCGAGCGAAGAGCAGATCGTCGCCGCCCTGCACCGCCAGGCAACCAACGTCAAGGAGGGCCGCCAGGACCCGGCCGCCGCACCCGCCGCCGCGGCGGCTGAGGAGGAAACGGCGGGTCAGGATGTCCGGGTCACCCGGCGCGCCCAACCTGTGGTCAGCCGACAGGCGGCCGCCGAGCTCGACTCCAACGATCCCTCCACCTGGGGCAAGGTGCCGCGCAACGCGCCCTGTCCCTGCCAGTCCGGACGCAAGTACAAGCACTGCCACGGCCGGTTGGGATAGGGTCCGACGGGAGCCGAATTGATCAGCGGATCGCTGGCGGTCAGGATTCCTCGGGCGTCAGAAGTTGGGGTCGGAGAGTCGAGGGATCTTTGTCGTCGCCGGTGTCCGGTGTTGGTTCTTCACCGGCGAGTGGTTCGCCGAAATCATTTCGCACCGACGACCTGATGACGTCGAAGCACAGCTTCGTGAAGTTATTGATCAGGATTTTCTCGTTCGTCGACGGCTCGTTGCCATACTCATATCGGTCGGCGAACTTCCCAATGCGATCCAAGCAACGGTCACGCGCATCTTTCACCAGGAAGATGTTGACCATTTGCCGGACCTCGGTCGCCACCTCCTTGCTCACCTGGCCGGTCTTCACCCCCGGCAGATTGACATTGACATCACCGCCGTCGGCGCGGGCTGTGCCTTTGGTGCTCTTCTTTTCGCTCGCCGGTCCTCCGCCACCGTTGGGTGTCTTGGGCGTGTCACCGGATGCCGCCTCCGCAGCAGGCGGGGCCTTATCATCGTCGGGCTTTTTGTCGCCTTGCGCGTCGGACCCGGCCGCCGGAGCGGGCGAGCCGTTCTGCGTCGATTGGCCGGTCACATCGGTCTCACCCGACACCGTGCTCGCGCGGATGATCAGCGGCGCCTCGCCGGCCGTGGGCGAGGTCACCTGCTCGATGGCGAGCAAAGTTACCATGGCATCCACATAGCGGCCGGCGGTCACCTGGTATTCCTGCGGGTTTATGATCCCGTTGAGGTAGGCCTCGCACTGACGATAAAAGCCATCGCGCAGCAGTTGTATGGTCGCGTTCCGCTTGCCGAGCTTGCCGACGGCCTCGGAGAGGGCGAACGCGAGAGATCCCTCGCCCTCGCCCTGCTCCGCGACCTTCACACCCAGGGAGGCGGAAAGCGCGCTGCTCAGTGCCGAGACCGCATCCGGGCTCGGCTCCGCACAGACAATGAAGGCTCTCTCGTCGAACCCGTCATCGTCCTTGACGATGGGCGACGAGAGGATGGCGCGCTGCTTGGCATCGATGAGCGCGCTTTGCGTGTCGTGGCTTTCGGAGATCTTGTACTCGCGGTGGATGGAGGTCCATCTCGCATTACCGCAACCAACCAGGATCAGCAGCAGGCCCAAGGTCACAATGAGTCGCATCGATCTTTCCCCCTATCCCAACCGCCGGCCTTGCCTTGAAGGCATCTTGTCACGGCGCCAAGCGCACCTCGTCTCCACGGTCAAAGCCTAGCGTAGCCATACACAAAGATACATTTTTTACGAGTATATTTATTTTAATATTCTCTTATAAGACTCATTTTGTCAAGGTTATCGCTAGAAGGCACAACGTGATGTAACCGAGAAAGCGTGCATGAAGGGTAATAAATATCAGCGCGCAAAGGCAAAATTTAAATCAATCAAAGATTGTTATAAGGGATTCACCACCAAGTGGGCTTGAACGGGCGAACTGCGATGACCTTCGCCCGAAACCCCGGCATGCGCGAGAGCCGTCGGCCGACCTCGGCAACGATGAGGGAGGCGCGATTGGCGGCGTGGCTTACGATCGTTTCGTCGGCATCATAAGACCGCGGACCTCGACATCGGGAAGGGCCTCGGCGGCGAAGGTGAAGGTACCTTGCTCCTTTACCTCCTTGGCGGCACGCAGGAAGGCGCCGAGCGCGGCACGGGCAAAGGCACCGCCCACGCTGATCCGCTTCACGCCGACGGCTTGCAACTCCTCGAGCGAATAGGTCGTCCCGCTCAACCCCATGACGACGTTGACCGGCTTGTCGACCGCCGCGCAGACGGCTGATATGGCCTCCAAGCTCGGCAGCCCGGGGGCGTAGAGCACCTCGGCGCCCGCTTCCTCAAAGGCTTGCAACCGCTTGATCGTGTCCTCGAGGTCCGCACGGCCGTAGAGGAAGTTCTCCGCCCGCGCCGTCAGGATGAAGGGCAGATCCCGGCTGGCCTCGGCGGCCGCGCGCACGCGATCGACCGACTGCTCGAAGTCGAAGATGGGATCGTCGGGATCGCCGGTCGCGTCCTCGATGGAGCCGCCGACCAAGCCGATCCCCGCGGCCTGCTCGATGGTCTCGGCGCAAGACGCGGGGTCGGGCCCAAAGCCTTCCTCCAGGTCGGCGGAGACCGGCAGGGGCGTCGCCTCGAGGATCTCTTTGGCGTTCTCCAGAACCACCTCGCGGGACAGTCCTCCAGCGGAATCGCGGCGGCCGATCGCGAGCCCGAGGCCGGCGCTGGTGGTCGCCAAGGCCTCGAAGCCGAGCGCCGTCAGGAAGCGCGCGGTCCCCGCATTCCAAGGGTTGGGGATCACGAACGCGCCTGGACGCTCATGAAGGATTTTGAACTGTTGATACTTGGCTTGTTGAGTTGTCGGCATTGCTTGGACCTACTTTCCTATTCCTAAAACCGACCGTCGTATGCCTGCGGCCCGATCTCGGCGGCGATAAGGGTGAAGCGATCGCCGGCGAGGCTCTCGCCCAACGCGGCACGCAAAGCCTCGCGGTCGCGCACCGCGACCCCCCGGCCGCCCAGCACCCTGGCAAGCGCCGGGAAGTCGGTGGCGCCGAAGTCGACGCCTCGGTTGGGGTCGCCCTGGCGGCGTTGCTTCAGCTCGATCAGCGCCAGCGAGGCATCGACGAAGACCACCACCGTAATCGGTAGAGCCAGATCGCGCAGGGTCGCGAGTTCGCCCAGCACCATCTCCAAGCCCGCATCACCGGTGAAGGCGACCACCGGGCGCTCGGGCGCGGCCAACTTGGCGCCGATCGCCAGCGGCAGGGCCGGACCCATGGTGCAGAATCCAGACGACTGCAGAAGCGTGCGCGGCGACGGGCAGCGCCAAGCCTGGGAGAGCAGGATGCGGTGGGCGCCGGAATCGGCGCTCGCCACACCCCCGGGGGGGAGAGCGCGACGCACCTCGTCGACCACCGCGGCCGGCCCCCAGTCCTCGTCCAGCGCGAAGCGCTCGGCAAGCGCCTGGCGGGCCGCGGCGACCTCCCCGCCCGGCCAGCGCGTCCTGGGCTCCACGCCCGTGCTCAACACGTCCAACCCATGGGCGATCGAGCCGACCAGTCCGAGGCCAGCCTGGTGCATGCCATGATAGTTGGGCGCGCCGATCAACTCCACCACGGTCGCGCGAGCCGGGTCCCAGGGATGCTTCCAGCCGTGGCGCATCTCGATCGGGTCGTAGCCGGCGAGCAGGATGAAATCCGCCTCGGCAACCAGCGGCAGCAGCACCTCGTCGGCGAGTGGCGACAGACCCGCCCCACCGAGCGCCAGCGAGTGAGCTTCGTCGACCACGCCCTTGGCTTTGTACGTGGTGATCAAGGGCACGCCGTGGTCCTCGACCAGCCTCCTAACCGCGCCCTCGGCCTCCTGATGCAGCACCTCCATCCCGGCCACGATGATCGGTTTTTCCGCATTGGCGAAGGCAACCCGCGCCGCCTCCAGCTCCGGACCCGGCGCCGGCGTCATGGCGGCCAGGCTCGGTGGCCTTACGGGGGGTGCTGCGGGCTGGTCGCGTCCAGCCACAGAGATCGGCACGTCGATGTGGACCGGGCCGGGGCGGCCTTCGGTCGCCAGCCGCAGCGCCTTTTCGGCGATGACCTCAACGGCGCCATCGACCAGCGTGAAGCTGCCCTTGACCAGCGGCGCCACGACGCGGCCATGGTCGAAGACCTGATGGGTGTAACCCTCCTGGTCGATCGGATCGACGCAGCCGGTGATGAAAATCAAGGGCACGCGGTCCTGCAAGGCGTTGGCCACGGCGTTGACGGCGTTGGTCACGCCCGGCCCCAGCGTGGCCAGCAACACCGCCGGGGCGCCGGTCATGTGATAGGTCCCCTCGGCCATGAAGCCCGCCGGCGTCTCATGCTTGGCCAGATGGAAGGCGATGCCCGCATCCTCCAGCGCTTTCAGGAGACGCAACACCTCGCCGCCCGGCATGCCGAAAGCGTAGCGGCAGCCGGCCTGGTAAAGGGCCCGGGCAAGGATGTCGGCGGCCTCGCTCACGACGTCTCGCCGCCGGCGCGGCCCAGGTTCAGATAGCCGTCACGGGTCTGCGGCAGCTTGCGGTCAAGCAGCCGCGAGGCGATCACCGTACGTAGGATCTGCGCCGTGCCGCCACCGATTGTGAACATGCGGGCATCGCGTGCCATCCGCTCCAGCGGGTTGTTGCGGGAATAGCCGGCGGCGCCGAAGAGCTGCAGCGCGTCATTTGTGATTTTGATCGCCGCCTCGGAGGCGAAGACCTTGGCCTGAGCCGCCTCGGTGACGTCGGGAAAGCCCTCGACGGATGCCGCCTTGTAGATCAGCGCCCGCGCCGCCTCGAGGTTGGTTGCCATGTCGGCCAGCATCCACTGCAGACCCTGGAACTCGTAGATCGGGCGGCCGAACTGCTCGCGCGCCTGGACGTGGTCGAGAGCCTTCTCGTAGGCACCTCGGGCAATGCCGAGCGCCACGGTGGCCGCTCCCACCCGCTGGCCGTTGTAGGCGGTCATCAGCGCACCAAACCCGCGTGCCAAGCCCTGCGGCGGGCGCAGAAGCATCGTCTCGGGAACCGCAAGATCCTCGAAGAGGACCTCGGTCTCGGGGATCCCCCGCAGGCCCATGGTCGGCTCACGCTTGCCGATGACAAGGCCTTCCGGCACGCCGCTTTCCGGGTCGCGCACGACGATGAAGCCGCTGATGCCCTGCTCGACACCATCCTCGAATACGCGCGCAAAGATCAGATGCAGGCACGAGACGCCGCCGCCGGTGATCCAATGTTTCTTGCCGTTGAGAACGTAATGGTCGCCTTGCTTGTCGGCGCGCGTCGTCATCTCGCTGGCCGCACTTCCGGCCTCGGGCTCGGTGATGCAGATGGCCGGTTTGTCGCCCTCCAGCACCAAGGAGGCCGCCAGGCGCTTCTGGTCCTCATCGCCATAGGCCATGATGGCGCCGATCGCGCCCATGTTGGTCTCGACGGCTATGCGCCCGGTGACGCCGCAGACCCGCGCCATTTCCTCGATCACCAACACCGCCTCGAGATAGCCGAGCCCGGCGCCGCCATACTCCTCCGGCACGGTCAGACCGACCAATCCGGCCTCCGTCAGGGCGGCGACGTTATCCCAGGGATAGGCCTCGCTGCGGTCGACCTCGGCGGCCTGCGCGGCAATCGTCTCTTCGGCGAGACGGCGCGCTTTGGCCTGAAGCGCCTCTTGCTCCGGGCTCAAACGCGACATGGCGAAAGTCCTCACGGGGCTAGAAGGGGGTAGGAAGAACGGACCGCAAGTATGGAAAGGCACCTGTCTCAAAACAAGCGAATAGTCCTGGCGCAAAGCTTCAAGGGGCCTCAAGACGAAAGGGTCTCGCCCGCGGCTCAGCCCAGCCCTTTGTGCCCCATCTCCAGGAACTTCTCCCGGCGCTGTAGCTTGAGCGTCGGCCCGTCGATCGGCACCAGCTCGCGCAAGCCCTTTTCGATCTGATCGCCGAGAGCGCCGACGGTCTCGCTCATACCCCGGTGAGCACCGCCCAACGGTTCCTCGACGATGACATCGATGACGCCCAGCTTGTGCAGATCCTGGGCCGTCAGCCGCAGAGCCTCCGCCGCCTCCTTGGCCTGATCGCCGGAACGCCAAAGGATCGACGCGCATCCTTCCGGCGAGATGACGGAGTAGATGGCATGCTCGAGCATGAAGATCCGGTTGGCCACGGCGATCGCGATCGCTCCGCCCGAGCCGCCCTCGCCGATGACCGAGGAGACCAACGGCGCCTCGAGGTTCAGGCAGGCCTCGATACAGCGGGCGATGGCCTCGGCCTGGCCGCGCTCCTCGGCCCCGATCCCAGGATAGGCGCCGGCGGTATCGACCAAGGTGACCACGGGCAGGCGGTAGTGGCCGGCCAACTCCATCAGCCGTCTCGCCTTGCGGTAGCCCTCGGGACGGGCCATGCCGAAATTGTGCTGGATGCGGCCTTGGGTATCGGCACCCTTTTCCTGACCGATGACGACCACGGACTGCCCACGGAACCGGCCCAAGCCACCGATGATGGCCAGGTCCTCCGCGAAGCACCGATCACCGGCCAGCGGCGTGAAATCCTGGATCAACTGGTTGAGATAGTCCGAAAAGTGCGGTCGCTCGGGATGCCGGGCGACCTGCGTCTTCTGCCAGGGCGTGAGCTTGGCATAGGTTTGCTTCAACAGCCGCTCGGCCTTGCCCTGCAGCTTCTCGACCTCTTCGGCGATGTTGATGTCGCTATCGTCGGAAAGGTGCTTCAGCTCGTTGATCTTGCCTTCGAGCTCGGCGATCGGTTTTTCAAAGTCGAGATAGTTCTGCATGGCGTTTTTTAGCACGGCACGGGGCCGGGCGCGATTCCGTCGGCAGGCCGTTCGGGGATCTCGCCCCCGGCGACCCGCCAGGCAATGCGCCCAACCTCACACCTATTTTCGAGCCGTCTTGGCGATCTGGCGCGCTTTTGTGACCATGACTTCCGCTTGTTTGATCGAGGCGATGTCGATCAGACGGCCGTCGAGCGATACCGCGCCCTTGCCCTCCTTCTGCGCTTGCTTCATGGCCTGCAGGATGCGCTTGGCCTTGTCGACCTCCGCCTTCGACGGGCTGTTGACCTCGTTGGCGAGGTCGATCTGGCTCGGGTGGATGGCCCACTTGCCCTCGCAGCCGAGCACAGCGGCCCGATTGGCTTGCGCGCGAAAGCCCTCCGGATCGGAGAAATCACCGAACGGGCCGTCGATGGGCCTGAGGCCGTTGGCGCGTGCCGCAACCACCACTCGAGCAATGGCATAATGCCACATGTCGCCCCAATGATAGTCGCGCGCGCCGCCCTCTTCCGCGTCCGTGAGGACCCCGTATAGCGGATTGGGACCGCCGATCGAGGTCGTGCGCGCCTTGGTCGAAGCCGCGTAGTCGGCGACGCCGAAGTGCAAGCTCTCGTTGCGCGGCGAGGCGGCGGCAATCTCGTCGATGTTGGCCATACCCAGCGCGGTCTCGATGATCAGCTCGAAGCCGATGCGCTTCTTGCGACCCATCGCATCCTCGACTTGGGTCACCAGCATGTCGACGGCATAGACGTCCGCGGCCGTGCCGACCTTTGGGATCATGATGAGGTCGAGGCGATCGCCGCCCTGCTCGATCACATCGACCACGTCGCGGTACATGTAGTGCGTATCAAGTCCGTTGATCCGCACCGACAGCGTCGTGTCGCCCCAATCGATCTCGTTCAGCCCTTTGATGATGTTCTTTCGCGCCTGCGGCTTGTCGTCGGGCGCCACCGCGTCCTCGAGATCGAGAAAGACGACGTCCGCGGCCGATTGCGCCGCCTTGGGAAAGAGTTTCGGATTGCTGCCAGGTACCGCCAGCTCGCTGCGATTGAGGCGAGCGGGCGCCTGCTCGATGATCGTGAAGCTCATTGCCCCTCCTGTGTCATTCCTGCGCCGTGCAAACGAAGTCGCGCAGGACTACACGATTTCAGCGGCTAGAAAAACGTCAAAAATTCAGGAATCGTCGCCCCGGGCTCCCCGGCCGGAGCGTGCCGGGCGCGCCGCTAGAGGGTGATGCGTCTCGACC
>JBFELD010000009.1:0-18059 GCA_041552375.1 Kiloniellaceae bacterium
TCGCGGGAGAACGCGACCCTGCTTCACCTCTATGCTATATCATTACGCGGGGACCTGGAAGAGAGCCAAAATCCATCGGCAAATCAACGCCTGATGAGGCGCTTCGTGCCGTCTCGACCTCAAGCGTTGAAGTGGTCGTAGATCTTCCGCGCAACCGTTTTGCTGATACCCTCGACCGCTTCCAGGTCGGCCATGCCGGCGCGTGCCACGGCGGTGGCGGAGCCGAAGTGAAGCAAGAGGGCGCGCTTGCGCTTGGCGCCGATCCCGGGCACCTGATCGAGCGCCGACGTCAGGCGGGACTTCTTGCGGCCAAGGCGGTGCGCGCCGATGGCGAAGCGATGAGCCTCGTCACGTAGGCGCTGAATGAGGTAGAGCAGGGGATCGCGGGGCGCCAGGAGCAAGGCCGGCCGGTCGGGCTGAAAGATGCGCTCGCGGCCCGCGTTGCGCTCCGGCCCTTTGGCGACGGCAATGATGGGGATGTCGCTCAGACCCAGCTCGGCCAGGACTTCGCAGCCGACGGCGAGCTGACCCTTGCCGCCGTCGAGGATGATCAGGTCGGGCCAGGCGCCTGTGGTGCGTTCCGGGTCCTCCTTCAAGGCGCGCGACAGACGACGGGTGAGGACCTCGCGCATCATCGCGTAGTCGTCGGCGCTGCGAGTTTCGGCATCCGCAGCCGCTTTTTCTCCTCCGGTAGCCCGTGTCTTGATGGAGAACTTGCGATAGGCCTGCTTGTTGAAGCCCTCGGGGCCGGCGACGATCATCGCGCCATAGGGATTGGTCCCTTGGATGTGGCTGTTGTCGTAGACCTCCACCCGCTCGGGCGGCGCTTCGAGGGCGAAGGTCTCCGCCATGCGTTCATAGAGGGCGCGCTGGTTTTCGCTTTCGCTGAGGCGGCGTGCCAGGGCGTCTTGGGCGTTGCGCCGGGCGTTGTCGACCAGGCTTTTCTTAGTGCCGCGCCGCGGTACCAGGAGCCGCACCTTGACGCCGGCATTGAGCGACAGTGCCTCGGCGAGGAGGTCGCTCTCCTCTATCGGCTCGCTCAAGAGGATCAGCTTGGGCGGCGGTTTATTGTCGTAAAACTGTGCGACGAAGGCGGCCAGGACCCGCGCGCGGGGCATCGCTTTATCGTGGCTGGGAAAGTAGGCGCGATTGCCGTAGTTTCGGCCGGCGCGGAAGAAGAAAACCTGGACGCAAGTTCGTCCGGCGCGCTGATCGGCGGCGATGACATCGGCGTCGTCGATCCCCTCGACGTTGATGTCCTGGCGCGACAGGATGTGAGCCAACGCCTTGATCCGGTCGCGGTAGACGGCCGCGCTCTCGAAATCGAGACGTGCGGAGGCCTCTTCCATGGCCCGGGCCATGCCATGTTGCAGCGAGGCGGCCTCGCCCTTGAGAAAGGCAAACGCCTGGTCGACCAGGGCTTGATAGTCGTCGTCGGAGATTTTGCCAACACAGGGCGCCGAGCAGCGCTTGATCTGAAAGAGCAGACAGGGTCGATGTCGGCCGGCAAAGACGGCATCGGAACAGGAGCGTAACAAGAAGGCGCGCTCGAGGGCGGTGATCGTCCGATTGACCGCGCCGGCGGAGGCGAAAGGCCCGAAATAATCGCCCTCCCGGCTGCGCGCGCCACGATGCTTGGTAATCTGAGGGGTCCGGTGATCGCCGGTGATCAGGATGTAGGGAAAGGACTTGTCATCGCGCAGCAGCACGTTGTAGCGCGGCATCAATCGCTTGATCAGGTTACTCTCGAGCAGCAGCGCCTCGACCTCGCTGGCGGTCTCGACGACCTCCAGGCCGGCGGTCTCCGCGACCATGCGCTGGAGACGCCGTGGCAGGCGCGAGAGCTGCGTGTAACTGCTCACTCGGCGTTTCAGACTTTTCGCCTTGCCGACGTAGAGCGCCTCGCCGCGCCGGTTGAGCATCCGGTAGACCCCCGGGCCCGCCGGCAAGGTCGGGACGATATCGGCCAGAACACGCAGCCCCTCGAACCTCGGGCCGTCCGACGATGTCTCGAGCGGCGCGCCCGCTGCGCGCTCGTCCGCTGGCATGGCGGACCGCTTGCCGCCAGCCGAGGGGTCCTTCGCAGGGCGTTTCTTCGGTGATCGGACCATCCACGCTCCAGAAAAACGAGAGACTTCCTGATGCCGGCCGTCGTCCTGGCGGTCGCCGGAGAAGAGGAGCGACCGCACACTCGCTGCCACCAACGCCTCTTCGGTGCGCCGTCCCAAAGCCATTGCTCACCTGAGCGTTACCGTCAAGTTATTGCTGGACAAGCGAGAAGTTGGGTTATCCACGAATCCTGTGGATAACTCTGTAGGCAAGCGACCACCGCGATGCCATAGCCTTAGAGGTCCTGGGCTTTCCCATGGATTGCCCAAAAAATAGGCATAATATATAAATTATTGAAAAGAAGAACAAAATTCAAAGTCAAGGGTAAACAATTGGTAAAGATCAAATTTTATCCGGGTCAAAGGGGCAAAAGATCAAGGGCTCTTGCCGGCCTGTGTAAAACTTCGGTCTTCGTGCCTGGAATCCTCATGCTCGCAAGGGCTTAGCGTATCGTGGAGAGACGCTCACTCAATTCTCAACCGATGTCGCGACGGCGCTCGATCTCGATACCGATTCCTTTCAAGTCCGGATAGCGGTCCGGTTTCAAGATTTGAATTCGGGTGGCGATGACCTCTTCGTAGACGAAGAAGGCGCCCGCGATCGCTTCGGCCAGGGTTTCGAGGAGATGGTATTCGCTACTCCGACACAAGTGGCGCAAGATCCGCACAACAGCGCCATAGTTCACCGTCTCGGCAATGTCGTCGTTCTGGGGCGGCGTGGATCTCAGGATGAGCTCGGCGCTCACTTCCAGGCGTTGCGGCTGTGCGCGCTCGGCCTCGGTCACACCGATGGTCGCCTCGCAATGAAACTGATCCACGATGATGCGAAATCTCTCGACACGGCTGCCGGTCAGAGGCTTTCTCATCTCACGCGGTCCGGGCACGGGAGGGTCGCTCATGGTGCGGTCCTCTCATAGGGGCGCCCGACCAGATGGCGGCCGGAATCCAGAGCGATCATCTGTCCGGTCACTGACTTGCAGGCAATGAAGAAACGAAGCGCCAAGCAGATATCCGATGGCGGCGCGCTGCGGGCCAGCGGCAGCCGGTCGACAGCGGCGCGGAAGGACGCCTCGGTTTCTCCGCGTGCCGGTAGGCTATGGCCGGGTCCGATCCCAACGACGCGAATTCTCGGAGCAAGGGCGATGGCAAGGCTTCGTGTGAGCGACCAGAGACCGGCCTTGGACAGGCTGTAGGTAATATAGTCGCCCGGTGGGGCGAGTACGCGCTCATCCAACAGGTTCGCGACCAATCCGCCCTTGCCCGCCGGTAGCGATGCCGCGAAGGCTTGTGTCAGCACGAAGGGCGCGCGGAGGTTGGTTTCCATATGGAGGTCCCAGCTCTCGCGCGTCGCATCGCTGGCCAAGTCCGGCTCGAAGACCGAGGCATTGTTGACCAGTAGGCCCAGAGGTCCGACCGCGTCAACGGCTCGATCGATCAGACCGCGAGCCTCGTCTTCCCGGGCGAGATCGGCTCGGAGCGGGACAGCGGTCCCGCCGCGCTGGCCGATCTCCGCTTCCAGCCGGCGCGCCTCTGCCACCGAGTTGCGGTGGTGAAGCACGACGGCCCATCCCGCCTCGGCCAGGTCGAGCGCGATAGCCCGACCCAGGCGCAGCGCGGCCCCCGTGACCAAGGCTGCGCGGGGATAGTCGTCCGGATGGGCGTGGGTGCCAAGCACGGTGTCGCTTGTGGAGACTGGGGCAGGAGATGTTTCCATCGGTGGTTCCATCGAGCGCTCGTTTCACACAAGCCTTGCAGGCAGCTGGCGTCGAGGCAAGTGCAAGCGGCAACCCGGGCCGGTCGGCTCGTCGCCTCAGACGTCCATTCGGCCCGAGAGGAGCTGGAAGGCGATGAAGGCGGAATAGAGTGCCAAGAAGATCCCGCCCTCGATACGGCCGATGCGGCGGGTTAGAAACATGATCGGCAGCAGCGCGAAAGACGCCGCAGCCATCACCCAAATGTCGAAGGAGATCACCTCGTCGGCAACCGAGAACGGCGTCAAGATCGCGAGCGTGCCGACGATCAGTAGGATGTTGAAGCTGTTCGAGCCGACGACGTTGCCCAGCGCTACGTCCGTATGACCACGCAGGCCGGCCACGATGGCGGTTGCCAACTCGGGTAAGGATGTGCCGATCGCGACCAGGGTGATACCGATGACCGTATCCGAGACGCCGGCCGCGCGGGCCAGATCCACGGCCCCCATGATCAAGAGCTCCGAGCCGCCGACCAATCCCCCCAGTCCAAGCACCATGAGAACCGTGGCGACCGGGGTCGAACAGGGGGCTTTCCCGACGTCGTCGAGAACCTCCTCGGGGGCTTTGACGTTACCGTTTCTTTCCAGGCGATAGGTCGCCCAAAGATAGATTAGCAAGACGGACAGCATGGCGCCGCCGTGGAACAGGCCGATCTTGCCGTTCAAAGCGAAGATGATGAACAATCCTGTAGCGCCCAACATCACGATGGTGTCGCGCAAGACGAGCTTGGGAGCGACCTCGATCGGACGCAGCAAGGCCGCCACCCCCAGGATCAAAAGTATGTTGGCGACATTCGATCCGATCACGTTGCCGACGCCCACATCGGTGACGCCTTTCAGGCCCGCTGTGACGGTGACCAGCAGCTCGGGCATGGAGGTGGCGCAGGCGACGATCGTTAGTCCGATGAGAAGAGGCGAGAGGCCGGAGCGCAGCGCCACCGCCACCGCGCCACGCAGCAGAAACTCGCCACCGAAGAATAAAAGGGCCAGCCCGGCGCCAGTCATCAGAAAGGCCGCCGCCGTCATTCTGCCACCCGTCTCGTTCTGTTGACTGGACGTTGGGCTCTGCGGTCACGCGGCCTTATGCCGAGCGAGAAAGCCTCGTTTACCCGCGTCATCGCCGACGATGCCTACTCGTCATCTTGATGGGGGACGAGAACCAGTGCGGCCGAATTCATGCAGTAACGCCGTCCAGTCGGCTCAGGGCCATCGTCGAACACGTGCCCGAGATGCGCGTCGCACCTTCCGCATAGAACCTCGGTGCGGCGCATCCATAAGGCATTGTCCTCGCGCTCGTCGACGGCATCCTCGGCGATCGGCGTCCAAAAGCTCGGCCAGCCGGTCCGGGAATCGTATTTGGTCTGCGAACTGAAGAGAGGCTGGCCACAGCACACACAGCTATAGGTCCCGGATTTCTTGCAGTCATGATACCGTCCGGTAAAGGCGCGCTCCGTTCCACCTTGCCGCGTTATCCGGTAGGCGTCCGGCGACAATTGAGCACGCCATTCGGCGTCCGACTTGACCAGCTTATCCCCCATCGGTTCCCCTCTTATCGTCTCGTCCGACGGTCATAAACACATCTTCCCGCCCTCTTCGCCGGGATGATCTTTCGCGCTCTACTTTCCCCACGCTTCACCGCATCATCGCCGCGGCCAGCCGCAGGCTTTTCGCATCCCGCCGGTAAAGGCCTCCCCTCTGCGATGAATGCTCCCTATATGTTGGGGGTACGATCGGTAAGACAAGGGGAAGGGACGAAATGACCGAAGCGACGCTCGCCGCCGGACCGATCGATGTGAGCAAGGAGGCCGGGGCTTACGAGTTTCGGCACGAACCGGCGGAGAAGGCCATCGAGGTGGTCTACGGCGGCGAGGTCATTGCCCGCTCACGCCGCGCCCTTTTGGTTCGCGAGACCCGCTTGCCGCCGGTCCACTATCTGCCCGCCGATGACGTGCGCATGGAGCTGCTCGAGACGAGTGATCACAAGACCTACTGTCCTTTCAAGGGCACGGCCAGCTACTGGCATGTCAGGGTCGGTGAGCGGCGGGCCGAGAACGCCGCGTGGAGCTATCTCGACCCCTTGCCCGAGGCTAAAGCAATAGGCGGCTACCTCGCTTTCTACTCGAATAAGATGGATGCCCTCTACGAGGCCGATCGCGAGGTGCGGATCGAGCCCACCGGTCTTGGCCAGCCTCTCGACAACCCCCTCGTTGACTGGTTGATGCGTGAGGCCTGGGAGGCAGCCAATGCCACGGAGCTGACCGGCCGCTTGGCGCGACAAATGGTCGAAACCGGCATTCCGCTGTGGCGTATCAATGTCCTGCTCGGGACGCTCAACCCCATGGTGGCGGGAACCGCCTATGTTTGGAACGCCGCCGATGGTACCGTCGAGGAACGCCGCGTCCTGCACGAACGCCGGCAGTCCCAGGCCTTTCTGGATAGTCCGCTCACCATTATCTACGACGGCGCGGGGGGGCTGCGGCGGCGGCTGGAGGGCCCGGATGCGGTCCTGGATTTCCCCATCCTGGCCGAGCTGAAAGCGGAAGGCGCCACAGATTATGTGGCCATGCCGATGCGCTTTTCCGATGGGCATATCAACGCGGTCACCCTCGCTGCGGATCGACCTGGCGGATTCACGACGGAGGATCTCGGACAGCTCTACGAGGTGCTTCCGATCCTCAGCCGCATGTACGAGGTCCACGCTTTGAAGCGCACGACGCGCTCGCTGATGACGACCTATCTCGGTGGCCACACGGCCGATCTCGTGCTGGCGGGGCGGATCAAGCGCGGTGACGGAGAGAATATTCCCGCCGTTATCTGGCACGCCGATTTGCGAGGCTCGACACGGCTGGCCGTCGAGCTTCCCCGCGAGACCTATCTCTCCCGGCTGAATGCCTTCTTCGACGCCGCCGCCGGCGCCGTTTTGGCGGAAGGCGGAGAGGTGCTGAAGTTCATTGGTGATGCGGTCTTGGGCATCTTCCCCATCCCTGAGTGCGAGATCAAAACGGGAGAAGCCTGCGGCAGGGCGCTGGCCGCGGCCGACCGGGCACGAGCCGACCTCCGGCGACTGAACGGTGACATTGACGCCGGCGGGCCGCTGGAGGCCGGGATCGCGCTTCACAAGGGCGAGGTCACCTACGGCAATGTCGGCACCGCGGAGCGCTTGGATTTCACCGTCATCGGGCCGGCGGCCAACGAGGTCGCCCGCTTGGGCGAGCTTTGCCGGGAATTGGGCCAAGAAATCTTGATTTCCCAGGATGTCGCCAAGTATCTCGATGGCCGGCTCCACTCCTTGGGCCGCCATTGCTTGCGCGGTCTGAAGGAAAGTCACGAAATATTTACCATCCCCAAGGAGAATGGATGATCAACCTGTGATTGGCATGCCCGTGGCATGCCGGTCACTATCAGCCAGTCCGCGTGGGGTCGTGATGACCAGCCTCGGCCGTTTGTTCGTTAAGCAACAATCCGACGACTCGCGCCGGGAAGGGCGCCGGTGCGACCAAGGCTGTGTAAAGATCGCTGGCGGCGACTACGCGCTCGTAAACTGGTCGAGCAGCGGCTTTCAGGTGAAAGGATCCCTGGAGGGCCTCGATAAGGGCGCGCGAGTGCCAATCGAGTTCACTGTCACGATCGACGACGTCGATTACTTCTTTGATTGCAGCGCGGTCATCGTCCGCCTCGACACGGCACAGTCACACCTTGCTGCCGTTTTCGTGGAGATGGATGACGAGGACCGGCTCGCGGTGACCCAGTATTTCGAGGAAAACGAGACCGGGGCTCATGGGCCGGGCTGACGCTTGGCGTGCGGCTCGTTGAGGATAGATCGGAGTTTCGTCATATGACCAAAAGTCTCCTCCAAGGCTCGGACCGACGTCGTCACGCGCGTCACAAACTAGGGGTCGGTAATGTCGTAGGTTTCTCCCGCGATGGCCTGGAGTACGAAGGTGTCATCGTCGATATTTCGATGGGTGGCTTGCGCTTGCGCATGACCGAGCGCGCCCCGCTGATCGAAGACGACTTCACGTTGATGCACGAGCGCGCGGGGCCATTGCAGGTGCGGCAGAGCTGGTGCCGAGGGACGGCCATGGGGATCGAGTTCGCCGTTGCCGACGATTCCGAACTTGCCCGGTCCCTGCGTTGCGTTCAGATCCTGCTCGACGGATCAGGCGACAGCGATACCGATGCGACCGATCGTGCCGAACCGAAACCAGAGGTGGGTATCAAGACCCGCGCCCTCGGTTGAGTGCAGCGTAAGCTTTTCCCCCGTCCTTTCGCACCCCGGCAGCAGCGTCGGGCCGTTTGCCGTCAAGGTCGCTAGCGGCGGCGTTTCGCTTTCGGTGATCGCCCGCTGGATTGGGTTGCCGAGGCGCGGGCGATGCGCGCGGCGAACCCCTTGGCGGTTTCCTTCGGTGAGAGAACGTCGAGCTCGCTTTGCTCCAGGCGGCGGATCTCGTCGCGCAGGCGGGCGGCTTCCTCGAATTCGAGGTTCGCGGCGTTCTCCTTCATGCGCTTTTCCAGATCGGCAAGGTGCGCCTGCAGATTGCCGCCGATCAGGTGATCCTTGCCCGCGACGCCGGTATCGACCGTGACGTGGTCCTTCTCGTAGACCGATTGCAGGATGTCGGCGATCTGCTTCTTGATGGTTTCCGGCGTGATGCCTTGCTGGGCGTTATAGGCCTGTTGCCTCTCGCGCCGCCGGTTGGTTTCCTCCAGCGCTCTGGTCAGGCTATCGGTCATGTTATCGGCATAGAGAATGACCCGGCCGTCGACGTTGCGCGCCGCCCGGCCGATGGTCTGGACCAGCGAGGTGGTGGAGCGCAGATAGCCCTCCTTGTCGGCATCGAGGATGCAGACCAGAGCGCACTCGGGGATGTCGAGCCCCTCGCGCAGCAGGTTGATCCCGACCAGCACGTCGAACACGCCCAGGCGCAGATCGCGGATGATCTCGATCCGCTCCAGGGTATCCACGTCGGAATGGATGTAGCGCACCTTCAAGCCGGCCTCGTGGAGGTATTCCGTCAAGTCCTCGGCCATGCGCTTGGTCAGCGTGGTGACGAGGACCCGCAGACCCTTCGCGGCGGTCGCCCGGCACTCCGCCATCAGGTCGTCGACCTGTGAGGCGGTGGGACGGACGATGCACAAGGGGTCGATGAGACCGGTCGGGCGGATTACCTGCTCGACGAAGACGCCGCCGGTTTGGTTGAGTTCCCAGGGCCCCGGCGTCGCCGAGACGAAGACCGTCGGGGGGCGCATGACCTCCCACTCCTCGAACTTGAGCGGCCGGTTGTCGATGCAGGACGGCAGCCGGAACCCAAACTCGGCCAGCGTCGATTTGCGCGCGAAGTCGCCACGGAACATGCCGTGAAGCTGACCGATGGTGACATGGCTCTCGTCGACGAACAGCAGCGCGTCCTCCGGCAGATACTCGAACAGGGTCGGCGGCGGCTCGCCCGGCTTGCGGCCGGTCAGATAGCGCGAATAGTTCTCGATACCGGCACACGAGCCGGTGGCCTCGATCATCTCGAGGTCGAAGGTGGTGCGTTGCTCCAGGCGCTGTGCTTCCAGCAACTGCCCCTTACCTTCCAGCTCCGCCAGACGGAGCTTCAGGTCCTCCTTGATCATGCCGGCGGCCTGCCGCAGCGTCGGCTTGGGCGTGACGTAGTGGGAGTTGGGATAGATCTTGGCCAAATCCAATTCGCCGGTCTTTTCCCCGGTCAGGGGGTCGAACTCGCGGATGTACTCGATCTCCTCCCCGAAGAGCGAGAGCCGCCAGGCCCGGTCCTCCAAGTGGGCCGGGAAGATCTCGATGGTATCGCCGCGGGCGCGAAAGGTGCCGCGGTGGAAGTTGGTGTCGTTCCTCTTGTATTGAAGTTCGACGAGCTGCTTCAACAAGCGGCCCCGGTCGGCCTTGCCCCCGGCCTTCAGGGTGACGGTCATATTGGAGTAAGCCTCCGGCGAGCCGATGCCGTAGATACAGGACACCGAGGCGACGATCACAACGTCGTCGCGCTCGAACAGCGCCCTTGTGGCCGAGTGGCGCATGCGGTCGATCTGCTCGTTTATCGAGGATTCCTTCTCGATGTAGGTATCCGACCGTGGCACGTAAGCCTCGGGTTGGTAGTAGTCATAGTAGGAGACGAAATACTCGACCGCGTTATCGGGGAAGAAGGTCTTCATCTCGGCATAGAGCTGGGCCGCCAGGGTCTTGTTCGGTGCCAGGATGAGGCTCGGCCGTTGTAGCGCCTCGATCACGTGCGCCATGGTGAAGGTCTTGCCCGATCCGGTGACGCCCAGCAGCACCTGATCCCGCGCGCCTTGTTTCAGGCCGCCGGTCAGATCGGTGATCGCTTGTGGCTGGTCGCCCGCGGGCGCGAAGTCGGAGGTCAGCCGCAGGGGTCGGCTGTCCGGCTTCGGGCCGCCATGGACAGCCTCGCGCGACGGGAAGGGCGCGGTGATGATCGAGGACATGCCCTCATATATGAGCCATACTGCCGCCGAGGAAAAGAGTGCCGAGCGGTGGTCTCGGCGCGGGATGTGAGATTTTTGAAGGAGTGCTTGCCGGATGACTGATGCCACAGCCGACCTCGGCCGCTTGGACGAGCTGCCGCGTGCCGTGCTTTGGGCGGCGCCGACGCCCTTGGAGCCGATGGATAATC
Source organism: Kiloniellaceae bacterium (assembly GCA_041552375.1). Taxonomy (GTDB): domain Bacteria; phylum Pseudomonadota; class Alphaproteobacteria; order Kiloniellales; family Kiloniellaceae; genus JAJFGK01. The sequence goes on from JBFELD010000009.1 coordinate 10,512, forward strand.
TTCGCCGTGCGCTCGGCGCTGGGCCGCTCTACGTCAAGCGCGACGACTGCATGGGTCTCGCCTTCGGCGGCAACAAGGTGCGCCAGCTCGAGTTCTATCTGGGCGAGGCTCAAGCGCGCGATGCCGATACGGTCCTCATCACCGGGGCCGTACAGTCCAATTTCGTGCGCTTGGCCGCGGCGGGTGCGCGAAAGCTGGGGATGGATTGCCACATCCAGCTCGAAGAACGGGTGCCGAAGACCGATCCGCTCTACCGAAACTCAGGCAATGTCTTGCTGGACAAGCTTCTCGGCGCGACCCTGCATAGCTATCCGCACGGTGAGGACGAAGAGGGCGCGGACCGGCGCCTGGGTGAGTTCGCCGCCGATCTGGCGGCGGCCGGCCGGCGCCCCTACATCATCCCGCTCGGCCCGGGGCACACGCCGCTGGGGGCGCTCGGCTACGTCGTCGCGGCGCGCGAACTCTTGGGGCAACTGGACAAAGAGCGCATTCAGCTTGAGGAGATCGTCGTGCCGTCGGGCAGCGGCAACACCCATGCGGGCTTTCTGTTCGGGCTGCGGGCCCTGGGCTCGACCGTTCCCGTAACCGGCATCTGCGTGCGCCGGGGGGCTGAGGCGCAGTGGCCGCGCATTCAGGCCCGCTGCGCGGCGATTGCCGAGCTTCTCGGCACCGCGAACGCTGTCCGCGACGAGGACATCAACCTCGACGAAACCTGCCTGGCGCCGGGCTATGGGCAGCTCAATCCGGCGAGCCGGGAGGCCATTCGCCTGGCCGCGCACGAGGAGGCTCTGCTGCTGGACCCGGTCTATTCGGCCAAGACCATGGCCGGGTTCATCGTCACCGCCCGCCAGGGTGCGGCCAGCGAGGCGCGGCTTTTCCTCCACACCGGCGGCACGCCGGCGCTCTTCGCCTACGGTGACGACGTGGTGGCAGGGAATGGGGACTGACCCCCCACTTCTCTTGTTTTCGGGCGCGAAATTCATTACAGTCCCACCAGCTCAAGTCGGCAGGCAGTGAGCGGAAACGGTGTCTGCCAGCTCAAGTGAGCGCGCAGTGAGATTAAACGGTGTGCGCTGCTCAAGTGGGTACGCAGTGAGCTAAAACGGTGTGTGCCGTCCTTGGTGGCCAACAAGCTCAAGGAGGGTACCCAATGCTTTCCGCCTTCAAGACGTCATCCAAGTTCTTTCACACTCGGCCCGAAGTGGTGCCGCCCGAGCGGTTCCGTCGTGCCATGGGCTGTTTTGCGTCCGGTGTCACGGTGGTGACCGCGGCGGTTGGTGATGAGATCGCAGGCCTGACCGCCAACGCTTTCAGCTCGGTCTCGCTCGATCCGCCCATGGTTCTCGTTTGTGTCGACCGGCGAGCACGCTCGCAAGAGATCATCCGCCGGGCCGGACAGTTCGCGGTGCATATTCTGACCAGCGATCAGGAGGAGGTCGCCCGCCGCTTCGCGCGCCCGGGACCGGAGAAGTTCGAGGGGCTCGGCTGGGCCTGGGACGCCGAGGGCATGCCGCGGCTCGACCGTTATCTCGCCCGCATGTCCTGCCGCCTTTCAGCGGTTCACGCCGGAGGCGATCACGCGATCTTCTTGGGCGAGGTGGCGGCTCTCGATAGCGACGAGCGGCCGGCGGCGCCACTGACCTATTTTCAAGGTCGGCTCGGCGCTTTGCGCCTTGGCCATGCCTGAGACACACGATTCAAAGCGATAAGGAACCACGGCTATGCGTTTCGGCTATTTCGCAAACCAGAACGACCGTCACCTGAAGAAGGGTTTTCGCCGGGTGGTGGAGGAGACGCGCGAGCTCGCGCAATATATCGATCGCAACGACTGGCACTCCATCTGGTTCACCGAGCACCACTTCGGTCACGAGGGCTTCGAGGTCTGTCCCAACCCGGTGATGATGTCCTGCGACATCTCGGCCCATACCGAGAAGCTTCGCATCGGTCAGGCGGCCAATATCGTCACCTTCTGGCATCCGCTGCGGGTGGCCGAGGACTTGGCCATGCTGGACCACATGAATGGTGGGCGCACGGAGATCGCGCTCGGCCGCGGCATCTACGGCCGCGAGGCCATACAGCTCAACAAGCTGGCCGACACCCGCAATCCGGCGCAGAACTACAAGATCTTCGAGGAGACGGTGGAGATCATGCGCCGCGCCTGGTCCAACGAGTTCTTCGAGTTCTCCGGCGAGTTCTACACCTATCCCGACCCCGGTTTCGTTTGGGATCACGCCATGAGCCCGCCGGCGGAAAGCCACATGGACATGGACAGCAAGGAGATGCGCAAGCTGGCCCTGGTGCCGCGCCCGCTGCAGCAACCGCATCCGCCGCTGTGGCAGGTTGTGGACGGCCCGGGCTCGGTCAAGTTCGCCGCCGCCAACGACCTTCAGGCGATGATGTGGATCCCGCCCACCGACTCCCTGATCTGGCGCTTCGAGCTCTACCAAGAGGAGGCCTCCAAGGCACGCGGCCACGACGTTCCCTATGGCGAGGGCATCGCTCTGGTGCGCGACATGTTCGTTGCCGAAACCATGGAGGAAGCCGAACGTCTGGCCGGTGACGGGATCCTCGACTACCTGCGCTGGGTCTGCCATTGGCGCGGGCTCGGCAACCACACCTTCCCGGGTGAGGAATTGCCCGAGACGGACGGCAAGCTGGACCTGCTCAGCTACGAGTGGTTGCATCCGCGCAATCTCCTCTTCGGCACGCCCGACGTCGTCGCCGAGAAGATCGCCGAGCTGCGCGAGAAGCTGAACCTTCAGACCTTGCTGGTCTGGTCGAGCTTCCCCGGCGTGGAGCACGATGCGGTCATGCGATCGGTCCAGCTCTTCACCGAGGAGGTCATGCCGCGCTTCCGGGACGAGGACGTGCAGATCGCCGTCGCCGAATAGGCCGCGACCCACGATGGTCTCGGGCATGGAGCAGGGGCGCGCCGGCGACACCGCCTATTGGGTCGTCGGCCACGGCCCGCCAGTCGTCCTGATTCACGGCGTCGGCCTCAACGCCTCGATCTGGGAAGCGCAGGTCGCTGCCTTGGCCGAGCACCGACAGGTCGTGGCCTACGATATGCTCGGCCATGGGATGAGCACCAACCCGCCAGGCGTGCGGAAGCTGGGGGATTTCGTGGACCAGCTCGCGGTGCTGCTGGATGCGCTCTCCATGGACCGGGCGGCGCTGGTCGGCTTTTCCATGGGCGGCTTGGTCGCCCGCGCTTTTGCCGCCGCCTATCCGGAGCGGGTCTCGCGCCTGGTGCTTCTTTCGACGGTCTATCGCCGTAGCCCCGAGGAGCAGACGGCCATCCTTGCCCGGCTGGGGCAGGCCGAGACGGCTGGCCCGGCCAGCCTCATTGGAGCCGCGCTCGAGCGCTGGCTCTCGACTGAGTTCCGTGCCGCCAACCCTGGGGTTGTGGCCCGCCTGCAAGAGTGGCTGAGCGGCAACGACCCGGCGGGCTTTCTCGCCGCCTATCGCGTCTTCGCCGAGGCTGACGGCCAGATGGCAACCTTCCTCGAAGGCCGGAGGCTTGCGGAGGAGGGGAGCATCACCTGTCCGACGCTGGTCCTGACCGGCGAGGCGGATCCCGGCTCCAGCCCGGCCATGGCCCGGCGCTTGGCCGATGACATACCCGGCGCGCGGTGCTTGATCCTGCCGGGCCTCCGGCATCTGGCCTTGATGGAGACCCCGGATGCCGTCACAACTCCTTTGATCGAATTTCTGGATGGCCTCGGAAAGGGTGAGACATGACCGCCAGCCAAACCTTCCAGCTCTATATCGACGGCGCCTTCAGTCTCGCGGAGGACGGTGCCACTTTCGAGTCGATCGAGCCGGCCACGGGGCATGCCTGGGCCCAGATGCCGGCGGCCGGCGCGGCGGACGTGGACCGGGCCGTGGCGGCCGCCAAGCGAGCGTTGGAGGAGGGGCCCTGGCCGGCCCTGACACCCAGTGCGCGGGGCAAGCTGCTGTGGCGTTTGGGGGACCTCTTGGCCGAACGGGCAGGTGAGTTCGCCGCGCTGGAGACCCGCGACACCGGAAAGGTCATTCGCGAGACCGGGGGGCAGGCCGCCTACGTGGCGCAGTTCTATCACTACTTCGCGGGCCTTGCCGACAAGCTGGAGGGGCACACCCTGCCGATCGACAAGCCCGACATGATGGTCATGACCCTGCGCGAGCCGATCGGCGTCGTTGCCGCGGTGGTGCCTTGGAACTCCCAGCTATTTCTTGCCGCGGTCAAGCTGGGTCCGGCGCTGGCCGCCGGCAACACGGTGGTTCTGAAGGCGGCCGAGACCGGCCCGGCGCCGCTGCTGAAGTTTGCCGAGCTGATCGACGAGGCGGGATTCCCGCCCGGCGTCGTCAATATCGTCACCGGCTTCGGTGAGCCCTGCGGGCGGCGGCTGACGAGCCATCCGGACGTGGCCCGTGTCGCCTTCACCGGAGGGCCGGAGACGGCACGCCATGTGGTGCGCAACACGGCGGAGAACTTCGCGCACCTGTCCTTGGAGCTGGGCGGCAAGTCGCCCTTCATCGTTTTCGCCGATGCCGATCTGGACTCGGCCGCCAACGGTGTGGTCGCCGGTATCTTCGGCGCCTCGGGACAGTCCTGCGTCGCCGGATCGCGGCTCTTCCTCGAGGCGCCCGTCTACGACGAGATGGTGGCGCGCCTGACCGCGAAGGCGGCGGCCATCAAGATCGGCGATCCCTTGGACCCGGCGACCGAGATGGGTCCGCTGTGCACCGCCGCGCAGCTCGAGCACATCGAGCAGGCTCTGGCGGCGAGCCTTGGGTCGGGGGCCGAGCTGCTCTGTGGCGGCAGGCGGCCGCAAGGCCTCGCGGAGGGCTTCTACTTCGAGCCGACCATGATCGCCTGCGAAACGCCCGAGGTCGTGGTCGCGGAGACCGAGCTTTTCGGCCCCGTGCTCTCGGTCTTCCGGTTCGAGGGTGAGGAGGAGGTCGTGCGCCTGGCCAACGCGACCCGCTATGGCCTGGCCGCCGGCGCGTTCACCCGCGACATCGGCCGCGCGCTCCGGGTCGCCAAGCGCATCCGCTCGGGCATTGCCTGGATCAACACCTACCGCGCCGTCTCGCCGGTGGCGCCCTTCGGCGGCTACAAGGACTCAGGACTAGGACGTGAGTGCGGGCCGGAATCGATCCTCGACTACACGCGCGTCAAGACGGTCTGGATCAATACCTCCAGCGAGCCCATGGCCGATCCCTTCGTCATGCGCTAAACAAGGGGCGGGATCGGGAGAGGCGCATGCTGGACGAGAAGCTGTTCCGCGAGGCGATGGGACATTTCGCCACCGGTGTCACCGTGGTGACGACCAACGACGGTGCCGGTGGCCTCACGGGCTTTACCGCCAACGCCTTCACCTCTTTGTCGCTTTCACCACCGCAGGTCTTGGTCTGCCTCTCGACCGGGCTCCGGTCCTATCCGATCCTGCAGCAGGCCGGGCGCTTCGCCATTCATATCCTGGCTGAGGACCAGGCCGAGGTCGCGCGTGTCTTCGCCACCCGCGGCGCCGATAAGGCAAGCGTCGTCCCATGGCACCTCAGCGGTCATGGCAACCCGGTGCTCGATCACTACTTGACGCTGATCGAGTGTGACCTTGCCCAGGAACATGCGGGCGCCGACCACGTTATCGTCATCGGCCAGGTCAAACGCCTGGACATCCGCCGGGATGTCGCCGGGCCGCTGGTGTTCTTTCGCGGCGAGCTGAGCGGACTTTCGTAAACGGTGAGCCGGTCAGAGGACGTACCACTTCTCCACGGCTTCCAGATAGCTCGGAGGCTCCCCCATGATCTGGGTATCGAGGCTTTGCGGCGCCAGAACGGCGATTGCTGTCAAGGCTATCGCCGCAAGCATCAAGGTGGCGGCCATGTTCCAAACCACGTGCCACAATCCGGTACGCACTTGAGTCGGAAAAACGCAGGAAATCTGAAGCGTTTCGGCAGCGCATCGGTTTGGGTGTCTTGGGTTCATGTTCATCGGTCCGTCGCTTTCCCTGTGTCGTCATAGGCACTCCGTTCTACCTGGCCGGTGGGTGCGCTCGCCTCCATCCCGCCGGTATCTCGCGGCGGAAAGCTTGCGACAATTGGGCGATTTCTTGATCCGGCATGGCGAGATTTGGGCAAGCGGTTGCCACTCCAATGCTGCGGCAGTAGCCTTGCGAGAAGAGGTACGCCCGACGCGTCCTCTATGGATCGACCGTCAGCCGGAGCACCAGAGCCATGTCCGTCATCGCGGAGCGTCTGTCACGCATCAAACCCTCTCCGACCATCGCCGTGACCCAGAAGGCGCGCGAGCTCAAGGCCGCCGGCCGCGACGTCATCGGGCTAGGCGCCGGGGAGCCCGATTTCGACACCCCCGACAACATCAAGGAGGCGGCCATCGCTGCCATCTGGGAGGGGCAGACCAAGTACACCGCCGTCGACGGCACGCCGGCGCTTAAAGAAGCGATCGCCGGCAAGTTCAGCCGTGAGAACGGCCTGGACTACGAGCCCGCGCAAATCACGGTCGGGACCGGTGGAAAGCAGGTTCTCTACAATGCCCTGATGGCGACCCTCGACCCCGGCGACGAGGTGATCATCCCGGCACCCTATTGGGTCTCGTACCCGGACATGGTGCTGCTTGCCGAAGGCAGCCCGGTCTTCGTGTCCTGTGGGCAGAACCACGGCTTCAAGCTACAGCCTGAGGTGCTGGAGGAGGCGATTACCGATAAGACCAAATGGCTGATCCTCAACAGCCCGTCGAACCCCACCGGGGCCGCCTACAGCGCCGCGGAGTTGAAGGCCCTGACGGATGTCTTGCTTCGTCATCCCCATGTGTGGGTCCTGACCGACGATATGTACGAGCACCTGGTCTATGACGGCTTCCAATTTGCGACCCCGGCGGCGGTGGAGCCGGAGCTCTATGATCGCACCCTGACGGTAAACGGGGTTTCCAAGGCCTATGCCATGACCGGCTGGCGCATCGGCTACGGCGGCGGACCGGCAGCCCTGATCAAGGCCATGTCCAAGGTCCAGTCACAGTCCACCTCCAACCCCTCCTCGGTCAGTCAGGCGGCGGCGGTCGAGGCCTTGACCGGCCCGCAAGACTACATCGCCGAGAGGTGCGACGCCTTCAAGCAGCGGCGCGATATCGTGGTGGAAATGCTGAACGACTGCCCCGGACTTCACTGCCACAAGCCCGAGGGCGCCTTTTATGTCTATCCTTCCTGCGCGGGGGTGATCGGCAAGCGCACGCCGGCGGGCGAGGAGATCCGCGGCGACGGAGATTTCGTCACTTATTTGCTGGATCAGGTCGGGGTCGCAACGGTGCAAGGAGAGGCCTTTGGCCTTTCGCCTCATTTCCGTATCTCCTATGCCACCTCCACCGAGGCGCTGGTCGAGGCCTGCGGCCGCATCAAGGCGGCTTGCGAGGCGCTCGATTGAGCATCCCGGGAACGAACAGGATCCCGTCTGATTTGTTATAGAGGTATGTCGGCATGAAGATCTTGGTGGTTGGCGCCGGAGGTGTCGGTGGGTATTTCGGCGCGCGTTTGGCCCAAAGCGGCA
>JBFELD010000010.1:0-15196 GCA_041552375.1 Kiloniellaceae bacterium
AGGTCGCGTTTCGCCTATTCGCATTGGCTCCGGCAGTGTTGGCGGCACTGCTCTGGTCGGCGCCAACGCCGCGCGGCGACGAGCCCGAGACAACCAAGCCCGAGACGCTCACCCGGCCGTCGCGGCCGGGGCGAACCGGCCTGCCCTTGCCGCGGTTCGTCAGCTTGCGTTCGGGCGAGGTCAATCTGCGAACCGGACCCGGCGTGCGCTATCCGATCGATTGGGTCTATCGGCGCCGACACCTCCCGGTCGAGGTCATCGACGAATTCGATACCTGGCGCCGGATCCGCGATTGGCAAGGAACGGTCGGATGGGTCCATCAGTCGATGTTGCAGGGCCGGCGGACAATCCTCGTCGTCGGCGAGCGCCGGCTGATATACCGCGACCCTCAGGACGATGCGCCGGGCCTCGCCTATGCCGAGCCCGGCGCGATCGGTAGATTGAGCACGTGCCGCGGCGATTGGTGCGAGATCGATATCAAGGGTTTCACCGGCTGGCTGCGCCGGTCGGATTTCTTCGGCGTCTACGACGACGAGAAGCCCTAGACGCCGCTAAGAGCCACGGAGCCGGAGCGTCCGGTCAGTCGAAGTCCGTCGCGAGAGCCGCACGCGTCTCTTCGGGCAGAACCGCCATGTGCGCATAGGACGGATGTGAGAAACCGACGACGACCCGCGCGCCCTCGCGCCGAAAGGCTTCGACCTGCTCGGCCGAGAAGGGGAAGTGAATGAACTGGACGGAGGAAGCTTTTCCCTCGGCCGAGGTGCGGTCGACATCGGCTTCCGGCACGCCTCGAGCCTCCTGGTCGCCGACGCGTATGAAGGCCGTTTCCTCAACACCACCCAGCTTTGAAAGGAGACGTTTGCGCCGCTCCGGATCGTCGATCTCGAACATCACCGTGGCGACCAGCTCGCGACCCTTCGGGATCAGGGGGTTGTAAGCCCTGAGCTCGTCCTCGATCTGCTCGGCGCCTCCACGCTCGATGTAGAGCATTTCGTGGACCTGCATCCACATGGTCTCGTAGCTCTCGAAGTAGACCGTGGCCACCGGTCCGATCTCGATCCGGCGATGACGCTTTTTCTCCACGAGCTTCGACTTCAACTCCGTGCGCTGGGCGGCATAGGCCTCGATCGGCATGATGTCGGCGTGGGTGATTTCGCGTTTGTCGGTCATGGCAACCTGTCCCCTTTGTCCTACCTTCCGTCGGCGCTCAGCCCATAGGCCCGCGCCAAGAGCTCGATGGGGTGATAGGACCGGGCGATCTCCGGTTTGTCATCCATCTGCAGCTTTTCGATGCCCTGTAGGATGTGGGCACCGGCCAGGGGACATTCCGAGGCGACGAAGGCCGGCGCTCCCGCCGCCTGCGTTGCGTTTTTCACCGCCGTCGCGCTCTGACGCGCGGCCGTGCGGCCGACCTTGATGGCGACATCGAAGTTGTCCTTCAGCACGCCCCAGGACCCGCCATGGCCCGAGCAACGCTCGATCACCTTGACGTCGGCATCGGGTATCAGCCGCAGCATCTCCGCGGCCTTGGCGCCCATGTTCTGGGCGCGGGCGTGGCAGGCCAGGTGTAGCGCGACACCGCCGCCCAACGGGCCCAGGCCGTCGGCCAGACCCTCCGTCTTGGCAATGGCGACGACGTACTCGGTGATGTCGAAGGTCGCACCGGATAGCGCCTTCACCGTCTCGTCGTCGGGGAGGAGGAGGGGCCACTCGAACTTCATCATCAAGGCGCACGACGGCGTCAGCGCGATGACGTCATACCCCTTGTCGATCCAAGCGCGCAGGTCGCCGGCCACCCGCCGGGCGGCTTCGGTCACTTTTTCCAGGTCGCCCTGTTCGAGCTGCGGCATGCCGCAGCAGCCCGGATAGACGACCTCGGTCTCGACGCCGTTCTTAGCCAGAACGCCGAGCGCGGCCTCGCCTATCGCCGGGTTGTTGTAATTGACGAAGCAGGTCGCGTAGACGACCGCCTTGCGGCCGTGTGCGGGCGCCTGCACGTTGACCGGGCGCGGTCCTTGTTTGGCGCGAAGGGCGAGGGTCTTACCGTGAAACTTGGGAAGATCCGCATCGCGATGCACGTCCAGGATCTTTTCCATCGCCGGCCGCGTCAGGCCGTTGCCGCGCGCGCCGGCCCAGTTGGCCAGACCCGGCGCCAAACCGGCGAGCTTGCCGTTGCGGTCGGTCTTGGTCAGCTGCGCGACCCGCCAGTCGGTCTTGCCGTCGCGATGCTCGGCGGCGCGGTAGCGGAGCGCCAAATGGGGAAAATCGATGCTGAATTCGTGCGGCGGCACGTACGGGCAACTCACCATGAAGCACATGTCGCAGAGAGTGCAGGCATCGACCACGGGCTTGTAGTCGGCCTTGTCGACGCTATCGAGCTCGCCGGTCTCCGACTCGTCGATCAGGTCGAAGAGCCGCGGGAAGGAGTCGCAAAGATTGAAACAGCGCCGACATCCGTGGCAGACGTCGAAAACGCGCTCCATCTCGGCATTGATCTTGTCCCAATCGTAGAAGTCCGGATCATGCCAGCCGATGGCGTGGCGCGTCGGCGCGTTCAGGCCGCCTTCGCGAACGACGTGGTCGCTCATAAGCCCCTAAACCCCCTTTGTTTCCGCGCGATAAGTTGCGCCCCAGATGGCCCCGGACAAACGCCGGCGGCCACCGATTTCGGTGCATATGACCTCTGTGTGCGTGACGGACATGGCCGGGGTCCGGAGGGGGTCATCGACACCCCTCCGTCGTCTCCGATGCACCGGACCGGCGCGGGCCGGGCCCCTCTCAAGGGTTTAGTCGAGAGAATCCAGAGCCTTCTGAAAGCGGCCGGCGTGGCTTTTTTCGGCCTTGGCGAGGGTCTCGAACCAATCGGCGATCTCGTCGAAACCTTCCTCACGTGCCGTACGTGCCATGCCGGGGTACATATCGGTGTACTCATGAGTCTCGCCGGCGATGGCCGCTTTCAAGTTGAGCGGGGTCGCGCCAATGGGCTCACCAGTGGCAGGGTCGCCGACCTCCTCGAGGTATTGCAGGTGGCCGTGAGCGTGGCCGGTCTCACCCTCGGCGGTCGAGCGGAATACCGCGGCGACATCGTTGTAGCCCTCGATATCGGCCTTCTGCGCGAAGTAGAGATAGCGGCGATTGGCTTGACTTTCGCCGGCAAAAGCTGCCTTCAAATTCTCTTCCGTCTTGGTATCTTTCAGCGACATCCCCGTATTCTCCTCCTTGTCTGGCAAGTGTCTTTCTGATGCGCGCGGGCTTAGCGAAATCGCCGAGGTACGAACCGCGGGCGGATCACCTTTGGAGTGACGTTTCGATAAACCCCCATCACACGACTTAGATAGGCCAGATTACATTCCAAGTCAATATATTGGAATTAATCTAAAAAAATTTTTACGGCCCTGAAATAACTATGTTCTTTTAAGCCGAATTGTCACGTCGACGCGGGAGATTTGACACCCCTCCGGCGCCTCCGGCAAGCGCGGCAGGCTCATCGTCTCCGGCTCTATGTCACTGAGCTCGCCCGTGTCTTCGAGATAGAAGTGGTGATGCTCGCTGACATTGGTATCGAAATAGGATCGCCCCGGCTCCACGACCACCTCGCGGAGCAACCCAGCCTGGGTGAATTGGTGAAGGCTGTTATAGACGGTGGCCAACGACACGGACACGCCCGTTTCGTGTGCCTCCTTATGAAGCGCTTCGGCGGACACATGCCGGTCTCGCCCCGAGAAGAGCAGCTTGGCCAAAGCCAAGCGTTGACGTGTCGGCCTCAGCTTCGCCGTTCTCAATCGGTCGATCAGATCTCGATATGGCTTGCGCGCCTGCATGAGCGAAATATAGGGAGGCCTTTATCAATGAAAAGTCTTTTTTGAAACCGCTTGGGCTATTTGTTTGAATCATTTTAACCCTTTCATTCTTCCGCCCGGCGTGAGGAGATGAACCAGGTTCATCAAAAATGCTCGTTCGAGCTTTGACACAGGCACCGCTGTGGTATAGTCCGCTCAAGAGGCACGTCTGTTGTCTTTGTGACAGGACACCGGATTCGCCAGGCGTGCCGAGTAACTCGGTTCGCGGTTATTTCCAGTGCTGATCTCGCGCCGATTGCAAAGCGGTGGTTGAACTTTGACGAAGAGACAAAGCAACTTCACGTACGAGGATCTTCTGCGCTGCGGTCACGGCAAGCTATTCGGCCCCGGCAATGCGCAATTGCCCTTGCCGCCGATGCTCATGTTCGACCGTATCTCCAAGATCGCGTCCGAGGGTGGAAAGAACGACAAAGGCGAGGTCGTCGCCGAGCTCGATATCCGGCCCGATATCTGGTTCTTCGGTTGCCATTTCGAGGGCGATCCGGTGATGCCGGGATGCCTGGGGCTCGACGCGCTCTGGCAGCTCGTCGGGTTTTTCCTCGGCTGGTTGGGCGCGCCCGGCAAGGGCCGCGCGCTCGGCGTGGGCGAGGTAAAACTGCGCGGCATGGTGACGCCTGACGTGCGCGAGGTGATCTACCAGCTGGATATCAAGCGGATCATCATGAGTAAGCTCGTCATGGGAATTGCGGACGGCAAGATGTTCGCCGACGGCGAAACCGTTTACGAAGCCAAGGACTTGAAGGTCGGTCTTTTCGCACCATCGGCTGAATCGGCATGAAAGGCTGAGCGATGCGCCGTGTGGTCGTGACGGGTCTGGGGATCGTCTCCAGCATCGGCAACAACAAGACGGAGGTCGCGGACGCTCTGAAGGCCGGCGCCTCCGGCATAGAACACTGCGAAGCGTACGCGGAGCTAGGGTTCCGCAGCCACGTTCACGGCTCCATCAAGATCGATCTCGACCAGCATATCGACCGTAAGCCGCGGCGTTTCATGGGCGATGGCGCCGCTTATAGCTACGTCGCCATGCGCGAGGCCATCGAGGATGCCGGCCTGGAGGTGGGCGAGGTCAGCAACGAACGCACCGGCATCGTCATGGGCTCCGGCGGGCCGTCGACCTCGAACCAGGTCCAAGCCGCGGACATCGCGCGCGAAAAGGGGCCCAAGCGCATCGGCCCCTATATGGTGCCGCGCTGCATGTCCTCGACCGTCGCCGCGAACATCGCAACGGCCTTCAAGATCAAAGGCCTCAGCTATTCCATCTCCTCGGCCTGCTCGACCTCGGCGCATTGCATCGGCAATGGCAGCGAGCTGATCCAGATGGGCAAGCAGGACGTGGTCCTGGCCGGTGGCGGCGAGGAGCTGCATTGGACCTTGACGGTTTTGTTCGACGCCATGGGCGCGCTCTCCAGCCGCTACAACGATACGCCGCGGCGGGCATCGCGGCCCTATGACGCCAATCGCGACGGTTTCGTCATCTCCGGCGGGGGGGGTGTCGTCGTGCTGGAGGAGTTGGAGCACGCCAAGGCCCGCGGCGCGCGAATCTACGCCGAGGTGACGGGCTATGCTGCGACCTCCGACGGCGCCGACATGGTGGCGCCCTCCGGCGAGGGCGCGGTGCGCTGCATGCAGATGGCCATGCAGGGCCTGGGCAACAGGCCCATCGACTACATCAACGCCCACGGCACATCGACCCCCGCCGGCGACATCGTCGAGCTCAACGCCATGCGCGAGGTTTTCGGCGCCGACCTGCCCAAGGTGTCCTCCACCAAGTCGCTGACCGGTCACTCGCAAGGGGCCACCGGCGTGCACGAAGCGATCTACAGTTTGATCATGATGGAGCAGGGCTTCGTGGCGCCGTCCGCCAATATCGAGGAACTCGACCCCGAGGCGGGGAACTTCCCCCTGGTGCGGGAGACCGAAGCGGCCACCCTCAATTGCGTGATGTCGAACTCTTTCGGCTTCGGCGGCACGAACGCGTCCCTTACCTTTAGCCGATACGAAGGATAATTTCGTAGTGAGCGGTGATCGCGGCGGCCTGATGCACGGCAAGTGCGGCCTGATCATGGGGGTCGCGAACGATCATTCGATTGCCTGGGGTATCGCGCGCGAGTTGCGCGCGGCCGGTGCCGAACTGGCCTTCACCTTCCAGGGCGAGACTATCGAGCGGCGTGTCCGGCCATTGGCCGAGCAGCTTGGCTCGGACATCGTCATCCCTTGCGACGTCGAGGCGCAGGACGGTGTCGAGACCGCCTTTGCGATGCTGAGAAAGCATTGGAACGCCCTGGACTTCGTCGTCCATGCCATCGCCTTCTCGGAGAAGGAGGAGTTGAGGGGCCCCTACCTGGCAACCAGCCGTGACAACTTTCAGCGCACCTTGCTGATTTCCTGCTATTCCTTCACCGCCGTCGCGCGCGCGGCGGCGGCGATGATGAACGAAGGCGGAAGTCTGCTCACGCTTTCCTATCTGGGTGCCCAACGGGTAACGCCCAACTACAACGTCATGGGCGTTGCCAAGGCCGCGCTGGAAGCCAGCGTGCGCTATCTGGCGGCCGATTTGGGCGATCAAGGTATTCGGGTGAACGCCATCTCGGCGGGACCCATGCGGACCCTGGCCGGCTCGGCGATCGCCGATGCGCGCTTCGTCTTCGGTTGGAGCCGCGATCACGCGCCGCTAATGCGAAACGTCCAGCTCGAGGAGGTGGGCCGTTCCGGGCTTTATCTTCTCTCCGAGTTGGCGGCCGGCGTGACCGGCGAGGTGGTCTTCGTCGATGCCGGCTATAACACCGTCGGCATACCCAGCCCCCGGCGGCTGCGCGAAGAGGACTGAGGCTCACCCCCGACCGGACAGCTTACTGATCGAGAGCCTCCAGGACCACCGGCGGATCGTCGGTGATGACGCAGTCCACGCCAATGTCGAAAAGCCGGCGGGCCAAGGCGGTCTCGTTCACCGTGAAGCAGGCCATTCCCAATCCCATGTCCTTGATCTCCCGCACCAGCTCGGCATCGGTCAAGCGGTGCCAAAGGTGAAAGCTGGCACAGTCGAGGCGGGTCAGATCGGCGTGCCAATGCTCGCTTACTTCGAAGGATATGTAGGCGCGCGGCCAGTCCGGCCGCAGATCCTTCGCCACCTCGAGGCACGAGGTATGAAAGCTGCTGATCATGGGGACCGGCTCGCTTGCCGGCCATAGGCGGGAAAGCTCGGAAACCACGCCCTGCGCCGTTTCCACTTCGGTGCCGGCGGTCGGCTTGATCTCGACATTCACACGCAGACCGCAGGCCCGCACGAGATCCAAGGCCGCGGCAAAGCTCGGCACCAACTCGCCGGCGAAGTCGGGTCCGAACCAGGCGCCCGCATCCAGCGTCAGCATCTCCTCGCTGGGTGTCTCGGCAACCAGGCCACTGCGACCCGTCGTGCGTTCGAGCGTGTCGTCATGGAAAAGGATGGGGACCCCGTCACCGGCCAGCATCACGTCGAATTCGACCCATTCAAGCCCACACGCCGCGACCTTGCGAATCGACGCCAAGGTGTTCTCGGGCGCAAGCCCCGCCGCGCCGCGATGACCCATCACTTTCGGCAGTCGAAGCGTCGTCATGTCTCTACGTACCCGAATGCATGAGGCTTCAAAGAAAGATCCCGTCCCACCTTGCCGTGGGACGGGACCGCTTCTGGTTCACAGTTCGCACCATGGACCGGGCATCAACTGGCCTCTTCCAGGTCTTGACCAGTCTCCTGATCGACCCGTTTCATGGAGAGCTTGACCTTGCCGCGATCGAAACCGATGCACTTGACCTTGACGGTATCGCCTTCGCGAACCACGTCCTCCACCTTGCCGACGCGCTGGGGTGCCAACTCGGAGATATGCACCAAGCCGTCCTTCTGGCCGAGGAAGTTCACGAAGGCGCCGAAGTCCACGACCTTCACCACCTTGCCATCATAGATCACGCCCACCTCCGGCTCGGCAACGATCGACTTGATCCAATTGATCGCCTCGTCGGCCTGGGTCTGATCCACGGCGGCCACTTTGATGGTGCCATCGTCGTCGATATCGACCTTGGCACCAGTGGTCTCGGTAATCTCGCGGATCACCTTTCCGCCGGTCCCGATCACGTCACGGATCTTGTCCTTGGCAATCGAGAAGGTGGTGATGCGCGGAGCGAACTCGCTCACCGACTGGCGCGATTCGGTGATCGCCTTGTTCATCTCGTCCAAGATGTGAAGACGTCCCTCACACGCTTGGTTGAGCGCGATCTGCATGATCTCGTGCGTGATCGAGGTGATCTTGATGTCCATCTGCAAAGAGGTCACGCCATCGCGGGTGCCGGCGACCTTGAAGTCCATATCGCCGAGGTGATCCTCATCGCCGAGAATGTCGGAGAGGACGGCGAAACGATCGTCCTCCTTGATCAGTCCCATAGCGATGCCGGCAACGGGACGGGACAGGGGAACACCTGAGTCCATCAACGACAGCGAGGCGCCACAAACGCTGGCCATCGAGGAAGAACCGTTCGATTCGGTGATCTCCGAGACCACGCGAATGGTATAGGGAAAGGCCTCCTTTTCGGGAAGCAGCGGCCGAAGGGCGCGCCAAGCGAGCTTGCCATGGCCGATCTCCCGCCGGCCCGGCCCCAAGCGGAAGCTGGTCTCACCCACCGAGTAAGGCGGGAAGTTGTAGTGCAGCATGAAGTGCTCACGATAGCTGCCCTCGAGCGAATCAATGATCTGCTCGTCTTGACCGGTGCCCAAGGTCGCGGTGACCAGGGCCTGGGTCTCGCCGCGGGTGAACAAGGCAGAGCCATGGGTCAAGGGCAGAACGCCGACCTCGCAGGAAATCGGCCGAACGTCCGTCGTCCGGCGACCGTCGATGCGCTGCTCGGTCTCGAGAATGCGTCCGCGTACCACGTCCTGCTCGATCGATTTCAAGACATCGGCGGCGATCGCCAGGTCGTCCTCGCCCTCGATTCCCTCTACCGCGCCTTCCTTGCAGGCCTTGACCTTGGCTTGGCGTTCTTTCTTGTCCGCCTCCAGGTAAGCCTCGGCGAGTTTGTCGCTCACCCCGGTGGCCAGCAGCCGTTCGCGGATCGGCGCTTGCTTGACCTCCGGATCCTCGACGTCCCAAGGTTCCTTGGCGCATTTTTCCGCCAGACGAATGATCGCGTCGATCACCGGCTGCATTTGCTCGTGACCGAATGTCACCGCCGCCAGCATCGTTTCTTCATTCAGCTCCTTGGCCTCGGACTCCACCATCAAGACGCCATCGCGCGTTCCCGCCACGATCAGGTCGAGGTCGGAGTCGCCGAGCGTATCCATCTGCGGATTGAGCACGAACTCGCCGTTCAGATAGCCGACCCGTGCCCCGCCGATGGGGCCGAGAAAGGGCAGCCCCGATATCGTCAAGGCCGCCGAGGCACCGACCATCGCCACCACATCCGGATCGTTCTCCAGGTCGTGGCTGACGACCGTGCAGATCACCTGGGTCTCGTTCCTGAAGCCCTTGGCGAACAACGGGCGGATCGGCCGGTCGATCAAACGGGAGGTGAGAGTTTCCTTTTCCGACGGCCGCCCTTCCCGCTTGAAGAAGCCGCCCGGGATCTTACCCGCGGCGAAGGTTTTTTCCTGATAGTTGACGGTCAGCGGAAAGAAGTCGACGCCCGGCCTGGCCGACGTCTCGCCCACGGCGGTGCAAAGCACCGTCGTTCGTCCATAGGTGATGAGAACGGCCCCGTTCGCCTGGCGAGCAACTCGCCCGGTCTCGAGCGTCAAGGGGCGCCCGCCCCATTCGATTTCTTCTTTGTGAATTGTGAACATTGCTGATTGGTCCTTCGACTCCATGCCGGTGTTGACATGCCGGACCCGCGAAAGAAGCGCCGCGCACCCGCCCTCCACCGGAGGGATCGCGGCGCACGCTTCTTACGTCGGCCCGGCTCTCCTGATACGAGACGCGCCGGCGCGCGCTCGAATGGTTGTATTCATGGTCATAGTCAAGGCCTGCGCCCAGTCGACGACCAAGCGGATGATTTCTTATGGGCGGCCATTCGGCCGATCCCCCCATCGCTATTAGCGGCGCAAGCCAAGACGCTTGATCAGACTTTCATATCGCGTGGTGTCCTTGCGCTTGACGTAATCGAGCAAGCGGCGACGCTGTCCGACCATGATGAGCAAGCCGCGACGCGAATGAAAATCCTTTTTATGGGATTTGAGGTGGTCCGTCAGATTGACGATTCGCTCTGACAGGATCGCCACCTGCACTTCGGGCGAACCAGTATCGCCGTCGTGGGTAGCGTACTCTTTGATGATCTCGTTCTTACGCTCAGCAGTAACCGACATCGTATCTTTTCCATCCTTTTCAGAGGTTGAGCACGCGAACCGGGTGAATTTCGCCTGCCTCGTAGCGCGCCATCGCCACCGGCCGTCCCCCGGCCGTCACGAAGACGATATCGCCACCAGTCAGCTTTTCGATACGCTGGCGGTGGATGCGGGCCATGAAGGACACCGCTTGACCGCAACGCAGGCGATTTGCCTCGGTCTCCGACAAGGCCAACGCCGGGATGTCGTCCAGCGCGGTCTCAATCGGATATATTTGCTCGAAAGCGGCGGGACTATGCCCCAAGGTCTCTAGATAATCCAGCGAAATCGCATGGTCCTCGCGGAAAGGTCCGACGGTCAATCGCCGCAACGCCGTGATATGCGCGCAGGTCCCGAGCGCTTCTCCCAGATCGCGCGCCAAGGACCGCATATAGGTGCCCTTGCCGCAGGCCACCTCGAAGGTGGCCTCGTCCGCACTCGGCCGATCCGTCAAGACGATGTCCTCGATCTCCACGGTTCGGGCGCAAAGATCGAAGCTCTCCTGGGCGCGGGCCAGGTCGTAAGCGCGCCGCCCCCCCACTTTGACGGCCGAATATCGCGGCGGGACTTGCTGGATCCGTCCGACAAAGGATGAAAGCACCGCTTCGATATCGGCCTGGGCGGGGCGCCGATCGGACTGTGCGATGGCCTCGCCCTCACTGTCGTCGGTGCTGGTGGCGGTTCCCCAACTTAGAGTGAAGCGGTAACGTTTGCCGCCCTCGCTCACATAGGGCACCGTCTTGGTCGCCTCCCCCAGAGCTATGGGCAAGACGCCGGTGGCCAGCGGATCGAGGGTGCCGGCATGGCCCGCCTTCTTCGCTTGAAGGGCTCCACGAACGCGACCGACCGCGCGGGCCGAAGTCAGCCCCACAGGCTTGTCGATCACGATCCAG
The DNA here is from genome assembly GCA_041552375.1 of Kiloniellaceae bacterium. Classification (GTDB taxonomy): domain Bacteria; phylum Pseudomonadota; class Alphaproteobacteria; order Kiloniellales; family Kiloniellaceae; genus JAJFGK01. The sequence goes on from JBFELD010000010.1 coordinate 11,097, forward strand.
CCGTTGATCGCGCGCCCCTTGCGGCGATTGCCCATATCACGATCACTCCTCGCGCGGATAGCTGGTGTCGCCGTCCGGCCGCGCGACGGAGGGCTCCCCATCCAAGTCCCGGCGAACCTCTGGGCGATGCAAGAGCGTGTCTATGCGCTGCGCCTGGTCGAAGCTGTCGTCATGCTCGAACGACAACCGGGGGGTAAAGCGCAGCCGCACCATCTGGCCCAGCAAACCGCGAATGTAGCCGCTCGCCCGGTTGAGCGCGGCCACGGCCACCTTGCTGTCCGCACCCCCCAGCGGGACGATGAAGACCGTCGCCTGCTTCAAATCGGGACTGATCCGCACCTCGGTCACGGTGAGATTGACGTCCTGCAGATCCGGATCGCGAAACTCGGTCCGTGCCAGTATCTGCGCGAGCGCGTGACGGATTTCCTCGCCGACGCGCAGTTGGCGTTGGCTTGCTTGCCGAGAGCGGCTCATGTTTTGTCAGAACCACGACATGGTTTCGACAAAACATGTGAATCCGCTCTAAACCTTAGGGGTAGGGCAGAGTCATCGGGTCGATGGATCGCCCCTGGCGATTCCATCCGACACGGATCTGCTCTGGGCTCCTTCACGGAATTTCGCGTCCTGTTACGTTCGCTCGGCGGATCGCTCGCGCATCAAAGCTCGCGCGCGATCTCCTCGATGGCGAAGCACTCGATCTGATCACCGATCTGAATGTCGTTGTAGTTCTCGAAGGCCATGCCGCATTCATAGCCCTCTTTGACCTCCTTGACCTCTTCCTTGAAGCGGCGCAGAGATTTCAAGGCGCCCTCGTGAATGACCACATTGTCGCGCAGCAGGCGCGCGCGGGTCCCACGACGAACCAGTCCGTCGGTCACCATGCAACCGGCGACCTTGCCGACCTTCGTGATGTTGAAGACCTCGCGGATTTCCGCATAGCCGAGGAACTCTTCCTGCTTGGTCGGCGCAAGCATGCCCGAGAGCATCGCTTTCAAGTCGTCGACCACGTTGTAGATGATCGAGTAATAGCGGATATCGATATTATCGTGACGCGCCAATTCGCGCGCTTGCGGGTTGGCGCGAACGTTGAAGGCCACGATCAAGGCATTGGTCGCGCGCGCCAGGGTGACATCCGACTCGTTCACCCCACCCACGCCACTGTGCAAAATGCGCGCCTTGACTTCCTCGTTGCCGAGCTTTTCCAGGCTGGAGACGATCGCCTCCACCGAACCTTGGACATCCGACTTGACGATCACGGGCAGCTCGCGGGCCTCTCCCTCCTTGATCGAGTTCAACATCTGCTCCAGCGTGCCGCGTCCGGAGGCCGCGATTTCCGCATCGCGCCGCGTGCGCCGACGGAACTCGGAGACCTCGCGGGCACGCGCCTCGCTCCCGGTCACGTTGAAGTCGTCACCGGCCAAGGGCGCGCCGTTCAGTCCCAACACCTCGACCGGCATGGCCGGGATCGCCTCGTTCACGGTTTCGCCGCGGTCGTTGTTCAAAGCGCGCACCCGACCCCACTCGGCACCGACGACGAAGATGTCACCAACGCGAAGCGTGCCGCGTTGAATAAGAACCGTTGCCACCGCGCCGCGGCCACGTTCCAGCTTCGCCTCGACGACCACGCCTTCGGCAGGCCGGTTGGGGTTAGCCTTCAGCTCCAGCAATTCGGCCTGAAGGAGGATCGCCTCTTCTAGCTTGTCGAGACCGGTCTTCTCTTTCGCCGAGACCTCGACCGCCAAGATTTCGCCACCCAAGCCTTCGACCACCAGCTCTTGGCTGAGCAGCTCCTGCTTGACGCGGTCGGGATTGGCCTCGGGCCGGTCCATCTTGTTAATGGCGACGATAATCGGCACCTCCGCCGCCTTGGCATGGTTGATGGCCTCTACCGTCTGCTCCTTGATCCCGTCGTCAGCAGCAACGACCAGCACCACGATATCGGTCACATTGGCCCCGCGCGAGCGCATCTCGGTGAAAGCGGCATGGCCGGGGGTATCGATGAAGGTAATGCGCCCACCACCCGACAGCTCGATCTGATAAGCGCCGATATGCTGGGTAATGCCACCCGCCTCGCGCGCCACGATATCGGTTTCCCGCAAGGCATCGAGCAGCGACGTCTTGCCGTGATCGACATGTCCCATCACCGTGACGACCGGCGGCCGCTGGGAGAGATCTTCCGGTTGATCTTGGTCACCCTTGATGCCGATTTCCACGTCGGCCGCGGAGACGCGCTTGATCTTGTGGCCGAACTCCTCGACGACCAACTCGGCGGTATCCGCATCAATGATCTGAGGACCGGTCACGATAACTCCCATCTTCATGAGGGCCTTGATCACATCGACACCGCGCACCGCCATCCGGTTGGCCAACTCTTGAACCTCGATGGTCTCGGGCACCACGACCTCGCGAACCACTTTCTTCGGAGGCTGGTGTGGCTGCTCCTCGCGTTGGGCGCGGAGCTGCTTTTCGCGACGCCGGCGCACCGCCGCCAGCGAGTGTTGGCGCCCGTCGTCACCCTCGAGAGCCTGAGATATCGTCAGCTTGCCCGCACGCCGTCTCTCTTCGGCGCCACGCTTGGCTGACGGTGGTTTCGGCACGGCCGTCTTGCGCTTCACGCGGCCGCCCAACTCCTCTTCGATGCTCGGCGCGGCCTTCGCCGGCTTTTCCGCGCGCGCGGGCGTCGCTCCTTCCAGGGCAACATCCGGTGGTGGTGGCGCATCGGCCGGGGCTGTCGGCACCGGCCCGCTGGGCGCCTCGCCGCCATCCGCCGGCGTTTGCGCGGCACCATTTTGCGCCTCGGCTTCACGGGCGCTTTGCGCCACGGCCTCGAGGCGCTTTTCCTCCTCAAGCCGCTGTTGGGCCTCCAGCGCCTCTCGTTCGGCATCCTCCACGGAGCGGCGGGCGGCTTCCTCTTTCGAAATCTCGAGCGCGCGCATACGGCTTTGACGCTCATGCTCGGAGAGCCGAGATGGCACCGTCCCGGCCCCGGCCTCCAGCTCCTCGATCGCGGCCTGTTCTTCCTCGAGGGAGCGGACTACTTCCTTCATACGTCCGGACTCGCCTCGCTCGAAAGTCCGGCTGCGCTTGACCTCGACGGTGACCGCCTTGCTGCGGCCGTGGCTGAAGCTTTGGCGAACCTGTCCGGTTTCGACCGTCTTCTTCAACTCAAGCCGGCCGGGCCGGCTCAAGCTCAGCGGCTTCTTTTCTTTACTTTCCTTCGTCGTGGTCATTTCTATCCGCCACTCGCTTCACTCGGCGCCATCTCCGCCGGACCGTCGTCCATACACGACGTCAAGCTTTCGAGCCGGGCGCATTCCGCCATAAACCTATCCGCAATCCTCTCGGATGCAATGGCAATGTGTACGCTGTTCGAGCGCCCAATGGCGCCGTCCAGCTCCGCGATCTCGAACCGCTCGACCGTCGTTACCATCGATCCTTGTGCCGCCGCCAGGCGGCGGAGCTTGCCACGACCATCCTCGGCGGCATCGCGCGCCTGCACCAGAACCCGAACCGCGCCCGTTTTCATGCCCTCGCGGACTTGGTCGAAGCCCACCATCAACGCCCCCGCACGTCGGGCCAGGCCAAGAACGCCGAGACAACGTGCGCGCACCTGCGCGGCCACCCGATCGACCAGAGCCTCATCGGCACGAGCCGGCTGTTTGAGCGACCGCGCAAAGAGGTTCTTGCGACAGGCCCGGAGGATCACGTCGCGCCGCGGCGTAACCCATATGCCTCGTCCCGGAAGCTTGCCGGCAAGATCCGGCACCACCTGGCCGTCCGGGGCGAGCACGAACCGCAGGAGCGCATCCTTGGGCAAGACCGCGCCGGTCACGGCGCAGCGCCTCATCGGGCCCCGCGAGACCTCGTCGTCCAGTCGAATTGCTGCCATCGTCAACGGGCTTCGGCCTCCTCAGGCCTGCTCCTCGGCAACCGGCGACGGCGTGTCCGCCGGCGCGGCGTTCTTCGTATCGGCGTCGTCTTCCGCCCCGGGCTCGACGTCCGCATCGGCCGGCGCGGCGCTTTTCGCATCGGCGTCGCCTTCCGCCTCGGGCTCGACGTCCGCATCGGGCTCGGCGGCTTCTTCCAGATCCGCGAACCAG
>JBFELD010000011.1:0-15196 GCA_041552375.1 Kiloniellaceae bacterium
GGCGGATGCGAGTTCGTCGACGTGGTCGAGGAGTTGGCGATCGAGCGGGCGAAGAAGCTCTTCGATTGCGCCTTCGCCAACGTTCAGCCGCATTCCGGTGCGCAGGCCAATCAGTGCGTTCTCCTGGCGCTGGCCAAGCCAGGCGACTGCATCATGGGCATGTCGCTCTCGGCCGGCGGACATTTGACCCATGGCGCGCCGCCCAATCTCTCGGGCAAGTGGTTCCATGCCGTCCAGTACGGCGTGCGTCCGGACGACGGCCAGATCGATTTCGATGAAGTCGAGAGGCTGGCGCGCGAGCACAAACCGCGGGTCATCATTACCGGTGGCTCGGCCTATCCACGCCAGATCGACTTTGCGCGCTTTCGCGCCATCGCGGATGAGGTCGGGGCTTTCCTTCACGTCGACATGGCGCACTTCGCCGGCCTGGTGGCGGCGGGCGAGCACCCCAGTCCGTTGCCTCACGCTCATGTGGTCACGACCACCACGCACAAGACACTTCGCTCCGGGCGCGGTGGCATGATCCTATCCAACGACGAGGCCCTGGGTCGCAAAATCAACTCGGCCGCCTTTCCCGGCCTGCAGGGCGGGCCGCTGATGCACGTCATCGCCTCCAAGGCGGTGGCCGTCGGCGAGGCGCTGAAGCCCGAGTTCAAGACTTATTCCAAGCGTGTCATCGCCAACGCCAAACTGTTGGCCGAAGTGCTGCAGAGCAAAGGGTGCGACATCGTCTCTGGCGGTACCGACACGCACCTCATGCTGGTCGACCTGCGGCCGAAGGGGCTGACCGGCAATATCACCGAGGATAGCCTCGACCGCGCTGGCATCACCTGCAACAAGAACGGGGTGCCCTTCGACCCGGAAAAGCCGACCGTGACATCCGGCATTCGCTTGGGAACTCCGGCGGCTACGACACGTGGCTTTGACCTGGAGGAGTTCCGTCAGGTGGGTGAATTGATCGCCCGGGTTCTGGATGGCCTGGCGGTGAATGGCGAGGACAACGGCGCGGTGGAGCAAGAAGTGCGTGAGGATGTGCGGGCTTTGTGCGGGCGCTTTCCGATCTATCCGGGGTTGAGTTATTGATCGGTGCACCGATGGTAGGTGAAAAATTCGGGATGGCTGCCGAGCTCAGGGGGCAAGGGCCGATCCCGAGGGGAGAGGGGAATGCGCTGTCCGTTTTGCGGCAATGAAGACACGCAAGTAAAGGATTCCAGGCCGACGGAGGATCATGCCGCGATCCGCAGGCGCCGGCAGTGCACAAATTGTGCGGCTCGTTTCACGACTTTCGAGCGGGTGCAGCTGCGCGAGCTGACGGTGCTGAAAAGCAACGGCCGGCGTGAGCCCTTCGATCGCGACAAATTGCTACGGTCGATGACCGTGGCGCTGCAGAAGCGGGCCGTCGATCCGGAGCGGATCGACCGCGTGGTCAACGGTATACAGCGTCGGCTCGAATCCCAAGGCGAGTCGGAGATTCCCAGCAAGTTCATCGGCGAGTTGGTCATGGAAGCCCTGGCCAACTTGGACCAGGTGGCCTACGTGCGCTTTGCCTCGGTCTACCGAAACTTCCGTGAGGCCCGAGATTTCGAAGAATTCGTCGGCAAGCTCAGCGGCGAGGAGTGACCCCGCCGGCCTTCAACACATGCGCGCGGCACTGCAACTGGCGGCGCGAGGCCTTGGGAATGTGGCGCCCAACCCGGCCGTCGGCTGCGTGATCGTCAAGCAGGACCGTGTGGTTGCTCGCGGCTGGACAGGGCGCGGTGGGCGCCCGCATGCCGAGACCGAGGCGCTGGCCCGTGCCGGCGAGGGTGCGCGCGGCGCCACCGCCTACGTCACGCTGGAGCCTTGCGCGCACCATGGCGAGACGCCCCCTTGCGCCGAAGCGTTGGTTTCTGCCGGGATTTCCCGATGCCTCGTCGCCGCGCCCGATCCCGACTCGCGGGTTGACGGCCGGGGGATCGCCGTCCTCCGGGCCGCCGGCATCGAGGTGGAGGAGGGCTTGTGCCGGGACGAAGCTGAGGATCTCAACGCCGGCTTCCTGTTGACACGTCGCGAAGGGCGCCCGCTGATCACGCTGAAGCTGGCGGCAAGCCTCGACGGGCGCATCGCCTGCGCGAACGGCGATAGCCGCTGGGTCACCGGCGACCTTGCGCGGCGTCACGTCCATGCCCAGCGCGCGCGGTACGACGCGGTCATGGTCGGCAGCGGCACCGCCTTGGCCGACGACCCGCAGCTCGACGTGCGCCTTCCCGGCTTGGAGACCTCGCGTCCCTGGCGAGTGGTCCTGGACGGTGGCCTGCGCTTGCCCCCGGCGCACGACGTGGTTTCTCGCGCGCGTGACCATCGCAGCTGCCTTCTGGTCGGTAACGACGTTGGCGAGGATCGCCTGAGGCCATACCGGGACGCGGGCATGGAGGTGATCGGCGTGGCACGGGGCGATGAGGGGCACTTGGACCTGGGCGCAGCGTTCGCGGCTTTGGCCGGCCTGGGCATCACGCGCGTTTTGGTCGAGGGCGGTGGCGGGCTGGCGGCGGCCTTGGCGCGGGCCGACCTGATCGACCGGATTTTATGGTACCGGGCCGCGGCTCTGGTCGGCGCCGATGGTGTGGCGGCGATCGGACCCCTCGGGTTGACGCGGATGGCCGACGCCAAGCGGTTCGTGCCGACCCGCCACCTCGGTCTCGGCGGTGATCTCTTGGAGGCCTTCGAGAGAAAGACCAAACCCTGGCGTTCGCCCTGAGCCGCGTTGCGGCGCCACCCTTAATCCGATAGAAGTCTCCCGCGTCTTTTTCACCACGCGGCCCGCACGCGTGCCACCGGAGGCTGATGCCCCATGTTCACCGGTATCATCACCGATCTTGGCTCGGTCCGGACCGTGGAGGAACGTGGCGATACGCGCTTTGTCTTCAATACCGCCTTGGCGATGGACGAGATCGTGATCGGCGCCTCGATCGCGTGTTCGGGCGCCTGCCTGACCGTGATCGACAAAGGAGCCGGCTGGTTCGCGGCCGACGCCTCGGCAGAGACGCTGGACAAGACCACTCTCGGCTCTTGGCGAGACGGCGCGCCGGTCAATTTCGAGCGGGCACTCAGAGTGGGAGAGGAGCTGGGCGGGCATCTGGTCTCCGGCCACGTCGACGGTGTTGCGGTGGTGACCGAGCGACGCCCGGAAGGAGACTCCTTGCGCTTCACCTTCGAAGTCCCCGCCGACTTGGCCCGGTTCATCGCGCCCAAAGGCTCGATCGCGCTCGACGGCGTGTCGCTGACCGTCAACGAGGTGATGGGCAACGAGGTGATGGGAAGCCACTTCGGCGTCAACATCATCGCCCATACAGCGAAGCTCACGACCTTCGGAAGGCTCGAGGTCGGTGATCGGGTGAACCTGGAAATCGATCTTTTGGCGCGCTACGTTGAGCGCCTTCTCCAGAACAAGCACTAGAAACCGGTGGCAAAACCATGGACGAACAACCGCATCTCCTGATCGTCGAGGCGCGTTTTTATGGTGACCTGGCCGATGAGCTGACGGCGGGGGCCGTGGCCGAGCTCGATCGGGCCGGTTGCTCTTACATGAAGGTCAGCGTTCCCGGCGTCTTCGAGATCCCGGCGGCCATCCGCATGGCCATTCGCTCACTGGACTTTTATTCCGGGCGCCGCCGCTTCGATGGCTACGTGGCGTTGGGCGCGGTCATTCGCGGCGAGACGACGCATTACGACTACGTCTGCGGGGAGTCCGCCCGTAAGCTCCAGGACCTGGCTTGCGAGTATGCCTTGGCCTTGGGCTATGGCATCCTCACCTGCGAGACCGTCGAGCAAGCGTGGGAACGTGCGGGTCGCGACAAGAAGAACAAGGGTGGCGACGCGGCCCGTGCTTGTCTCAAGATGATCGACCTCAAGCGCGAATTCCATCTTTACCCCCGTTGACCGGGCCAAGGACCCGGGGACGATATGACCAAAAAAACGGGTAGGTTGCCCGCGAATCGTAGCACGGCGCGCCTGTTCGCGCTTCAGGCACTCTATGAGATTGCGCTCAGCGGCCGCGCGGCGGCGGATGTGACCGAAAATTTCCTGACCAGCCGCATCGCCGAGGAGACCGCGGCACGGGGTTACGAGCCGCCGGACAAGCGATTGTTTCGCGGCCTGGTCACCGGGGCCGAGCGCGAAGCACAAGACATCGACAGTCTCCTGATCGCGGTTCTGGCCGAGGACTGGCCCTTGGAGCGGCTGGAGACCTTGCTTCGTTCCTTGCTGCGGGCGGCGGTCTACGAGCTGGGCTGGTGCCCGGAGGTGCCGGCTCGTGTCGTCATCAACGAGTATGTTGACCTGGCGTCCGCGTTCTTTTCCGAGGGCGAGCCGGGAATGGTCAACGGCTTGCTGGACAACCTCGGCCGCCAACTGCGACCGGAGGAGTTCCATGACCAGGGTGCCCGGTGAGTTCGAGCTGATCGAGACCTACTTCGCCCCCCTGTCGGCGGGCGAGCCCGGGAGCTTCGGATTGCGCAACGATGCCGCCGTCGCGCGGGTCGCCGCCGGCCAGGATGTGGTGATCACAAGTGACATGCTGGTTGCCGGAGTGCACTTTCTCGACGATGACCCTGCAAACGAGCTGAGCGCGAAATGTCTGGCGGTGAACCTCTCCGACCTCGCCGCGATGGGGGCCCGTCCCACGGGCTATCTGCTCTCGATTTGTTGGCCGCAAGCCCCGGAGGAACACTGGATAGCGGCCTTCGTGCGGGGGCTTGCCGATCTCCAGGCACGCTATGACATGCATTTGCTCGGTGGTGATACCACCGCCGGGTCGGCGCGCCTCGTGATCTGCGTGACCGCGCTTGGCGAGGTGCCGCAGGGCTTGGTGCTGACCCGCTCGGGCGCCCGCGATGGCGATCTGGTCTATGTTTCGGGCACGTTGGGCGATGCCGCCTTGGGCTTAACGGTGCTGCAGCGGCAGGTGAATGCCGACGGGATCGGGGCAGATGGCGGCAGCTACCTGATCGGGCGATACCGACTGCCCGAGCCGCGGGTCGCGCTCGGTCGGGCCTTGGCGCAGAGAGATCTGGCGAGCGCGTGCCTGGACGTCTCGGACGGGCTCCTCGCCGATGCGGGCCATATCGCCAAGGCATCGGGCTTACGGCTAACGCTCGAGCAGGCCCGCGTGCCGCTCTCGCAAGAAGCTGAGGTCCTGCTCGCACAACGCCCCGACCTCTGGCCGACCGTGCTCACCGGTGGCGATGACTACGAATTACTCTTCACCGCCGGCGCCGATCAGGCGAGCGATTTGGAGGCGCTTGCGGTCGAACTCGAACTTCCCTTGACGCTCATCGGCAGGGTCGAGGGCGGGCAGGGCGTGGGTCTTGTCGGTACCGATGGAAAGAGTACCGAAGTGGGCGACGGAGGTTGGCGCCACTTCTAAAGATGGCAGCTTAATCGCTTATTAATATTGATCTTTCTAACATTGTCGACGGGTGCGCCTTACAGAGTCTGACGTCACCCGACCCTCTGTGGTGGCTTTATCCCATGAAACGGCTCCTGCTTATCTTCTTCGCGCTCCTTCTGCTGGCGGCAGGGGGCGGAGCGGCTTGGTGGTTTTTCATCGGCCAGAAGCAGGGCAGCTTTCAGGAGGTCGTCTTGAATGCCGGCCTCCATCCCGGCGTCATCGAGTTCGAACCTTTTGTCGTCCCGGTCCTTCACTCGGGCGAGGTCACCCACCACCTGACCATGAGCCTCAAGATCGAGGTCACGGACGAGGAGCATGTCGATCGCGGCGAGGCTCTCATGCCGCGTTTGAAGGACTCGATCCTGAGAGAATTTCAAGGGCTTTACGCCATGCGCCTGATCACGGACCGCGGGTTCGACACACCCCTGGTGCACAAGCGGATCAAAGTGGCCAGCGAACGCGTTCTCGGGTCCGGCGTCGTGACCGGCATAGATCTCATCATCGCTCCGAAGCGGCGGCCACCGAAGGCTTGATCGAATAGCTCTCGTCGGCCCTTGCCCGCGTTCCCTCGATCCCGCCGCGAAGCGGTTGCCTTCGATGGGGCGTTCTGGCATGTTGCGCCGCGAAAAATCGAGGGGTTAGCCCCAAGGGGACCTGCATCCCCGGCTCCGCCCGGGGCGGGATTATCAAAAAGGGAAGTTAGATGACAGTCGAGCTTTGGTTGGCCATCGTCTGTGGCGTGCTTGCGATCGTCTATGGCATCGTGACATCGAAAAGTGTTCTTTCGGCCTCGGCCGGCAGCGAGAAGATGCAAGAGATCGCCGCCGCTATCCAGGAAGGCGCGAAAGCCTATCTCAATCGCCAATACCGCACCATCGCCATGGTCGGAGTGGTGATCTTCGTGATTCTTACGCTGCTCCTCGATCTGACGGTCGGCATCGGTTTTCTCATCGGCGCGGTGCTGTCGGGTGCCGCCGGCTATATCGGCATGCACGTATCGGTCAGGTCGAACGTGCGCACGGCCGAAGCGGCGCGAACCGGGTTGGCCGAAGGTCTGTCACTGGCGTTTCGGGCCGGCGCCGTCACCGGGATGTTGGTGGCCGGTCTGGCGCTCTTGGCGGTCTCCGGCTACTACGGTTTCCTGCTGGCATCGGGCGCTCACGGGCGCGAGCTGATCGAGCCACTGGTGGCGCTGGGTTTCGGCGCCTCGCTGATCTCGATTTTCGCGCGTCTCGGCGGCGGTATCTTCACCAAGGGCGCCGATGTCGGCGCCGACCTGGTTGGTAAGGTCGAGGCGGGCATCCCCGAGGACGATCCGCGCAATCCGGCGGTGATCGCCGACAATGTCGGCGACAACGTGGGTGACTGCGCGGGCATGGCGGCCGATCTGTTCGAAACCTACGCCGTGACCGTGGTCGCGACGATGGTTCTGGCCTCCATCTTCTTCGCCGGGACGGACCATATGGGCTCGATGATGGTCTATCCGCTGGTGATCGGTGGGGCGTGTATCGTGACCTCCATCATCGGCACCTTCTTCGTCAAGCTCGGCGCTTCACAGAGCATCATGGGGGCGCTCTACAAGGGCTTCATCGCTTGTGCCGTGCTCTCGGCGATCGTTCTCCTGCCGCTGACCGCATGGGTCATCGGGTTGGGAACGGAGTATACCGCGGGGGCGGCGAAGTTTACCGGCTGGCATCTCTATTTCAGCGGCATCGCCGGCCTGTTCATCACCGGCGGCATCATCTGGGTGACCGAGTATTATACCGGGACCGACTATCGCCCGGTCCGCTCGGTGGCCCAGGCTTCGACCACGGGGCATGCGACCAACGTGATCCAAGGCCTCGCCGTGTCGCTGGAGGCGACCGCCGTCCCGGCTTTGATCATCGTCGTCGGCATCATCGTGACCTATTTGCTGGCGGGGCTTTTCGGCATCGCCATCGCGGTGACCACCATGCTCGCCCTGGCCGGCATGGTGGTGGCGTTGGACGCGTACGGGCCGGTAACGGACAACGCCGGCGGTATCGCCGAGATGGCCGATCTCGAGGAAGAGGTGCGCAAGACGACCGACGCCTTGGACGCGGTCGGAAACACCACCAAGGCGGTGACCAAGGGCTATGCCATCGGCTCGGCGGGCCTTGGTGCCCTGGTGCTCTTTGCCGCCTATACCTTGGACCTTGAATTCTTCATCAAGGAAGGGTTGATCGAGGTAAACGGCGGGGTGGACTTCTCTTTGTCCAATCCCTTCGTTGTCGTGGGCCTGTTCGTTGGCGGCTTGCTGCCCTATCTCTTTGGGGCGCTCGGTATGACCGCGGTGGGCCGTGCCGCCGGGGCGGTGGTGAACGAGGTGCGTCGCCAATTCCGCGAGATCCCCGGCATCATGGAAGGCACCGGCAAGCCCGAATACGGCACTTGCGTCGACCTTCTGACCAAGGCGGCGATCCGCGAGATGATCATCCCGTCGATGCTGCCCGTGCTCTCGCCGATCGTTCTCTATCTGATCGTCTTGGTGATCGCCGATCAGGCGGCGGCCTTGGCGGCGGTCGGCGCGATGTTGCTGGGCGTCATCGTCACCGGCATCTTCGTGGCAATTTCCATGACCGCCGGTGGTGGCGCTTGGGACAATGCCAAGAAGTTCATCGAGGACGGCAACCATGGCGGCAAAGGAAGCGAGGCCCACAAGGCTGCCGTGACCGGCGATACTGTGGGCGATCCTTATAAGGATACCGCCGGACCTGCCGTCAATCCGATGATCAAGATCACCAACATCGTGGCCTTGCTGCTTTTGGCAGTGATCGCCGCCTGACAGGGCTTGGGTAACGTGCGGGGTCGGGTTAAGTCCGAGGTGGGCCGCTCAGGCTCATCTCGGGCCCCCCGGGCCAGTGTTCGTTGGGCGCAAAGGGGTGGCGAGAAGGTTGGCGGCGTCAGATGCCGGCCACCGGCCGAATTGGGATCAGAAGGGGCTTTGGTTCGGATTGCCCGGGTCGGTGGGCAGGCGGCCGAAGTTGCCGAGGAGTTGCTGCATGACCGTCAACTCCTTGCCTTCGGTCGGCGTCTCTCGGCTGACCGGGTCGATGATCCGACCGTCGTAGATCGTGAGATATCGGGTCTCGCCGACGACACCGCGTTGAGTGAACTCGACGACGAGCACGCCGCGGTCGGTGACCTCAGGTGCGTAGAACGCGAATTGCTCGACGCGTTGGCCGATGTAATACCAGGTGTTATCGAGGAAGGTGGAAACGGACGAGGGCGTGCCCAGACGAGCGACCACGTCCTCTTTGGTATCGACACCGGGGCTGATCGCCTCGATCTCCTCGATATCGGGCATGTTACCCCGAATCGAAACCTGGCTTTCGCAAGCGCTCAGAGAGATTGCCGCGGCGATCGCGACGGCCGAGATCCAGGCGCCGCTGAAGCGGGTGCGGCGGCGACCTTGGCAAAACGAATTGTGCCCAGCGAGATTTGCCATGACCGATGATTAACCCGAGAGCCCTCGATTTTTCAAGCCAATTGTTTAGGTCCTTTGTTGTGGTGACACGGAAATCCAGCCGGACGAGCGGCGATGATGTTCGAGCGCTTAAGAAATAGAGCGGAGCGGGAGCGGCAGGCGGCCACGCTCTATCAATCCATCGTGGCCCGGTCGCGGGCGACGGAATTCTATGATCGCTATGGCGTGCCTGACAATCTGGACGGCCGCTTCGAGATGATCGCGCTGCACACCTTTCTCGTGCTCAATCGTCTCAAGCGTGAGAACCCGGCGGCTGCGCCGTTGGCGCAGGCCCTCTATGATGCGTTCTTTCTCGATATGGACGAAAGCCTTCGTGAGATGGGCGCCGGCGATCTCGGGGTCGGCAAGAAAGTCAAACGGATGGCGGAGGCTTTCTCCGGGCGTATTGCCGCCTATGATGGCGGCCTGGCGAGCGGTTCCGGCGATGCCTTGCAGGATGCCCTGCGGCGCAACCTATATGGAACGGTAAATGAGGTGGATCCGGACACCGTCTCGGCGATGGCTCGCTACACACGCCATCAGCAGGATTGGCTTGGACGCCAAGCTTGGGCGGAGATCGCGAAGGGAATCGTCGATTTCACGAGCTTCGAGCTGGATCGTTAGGCCGGCCTGAACGGAAAATCGTTGACCCCGTGGGACCCATTCCATATGGTGCGCGGCCTTCCGCAAAGTGTCGATGAGGATGGGGTATCTTCCCGTGTCGGTTAAGCAAACGCCGTGCCCGGAATTTTCCCGACCAATCGGTCTGGAACGGTTGGCACAAGCGCCCTTCAGCGAAAGCATCCGTCCCACGGCCGAGGAACGAAAGGTGCTTGCCAAGCGGTTGGAGTTGCAGGCGTTGAAGGAGCTGAACGCGGAATTCGATATCCTGGTGGGTGTCGGGGAGGACCTCATTGAAGTTCATGGTCGGCTCGGGGCGAGCGTGACGCAACTCTGTGTGATCACTCTTGAACCTGTTGAGACGACACTCGAAGACCGCTTCGAGGTTGTGTATAATCTTGCCGAGCCGCACAGAAAGGCCGGACAAGGCGCAGGCCAGGAGGATCTCGACCCAGAAGAAGCGCCGGTGGAGACCCTGGGGCCCGACGGTCTGGATTTGGGTGAGCTCGCGACCCAGTATTTGTCCTTGGCGTTGGATCCTTTTCCGCGTAAGCCGGGCGTCAGTTTGGAAGATGTTTGGGATGCGGAGGGCGAGAGCGGGGCATCCTCACCCTTCGCCGAGTTGGGGCGGTGGCGGGCCGGACAGTAGGTTTTAGTTCACGCGAGCTGGCCGCCAAGCTTGCCGACGCTCGTGCAATTGGCTTATATGCGCAAGCTGATCGCCCGTGTGGCGGAAATCAGGGCAGACAGTAACAAAGAAAGTTTGGAAGGATGGCTGTACCAAAAAGTAAGATCTCGAATTCGCGGCGCAACATGCGCCGTGCTCATGACGCCCTGGCGGCGAGCCGCTATCACGAGTGTCCGAGCTGCGGAGAGCTGAAGCGGCCGCATCACATCTGTGCCGACTGCGGTTTTTATGATTCCCGAGAGGTGAGGGAGCCGCAAGACGCTTGAGGCCCCTCGCGGGCCGGCTTGGGCCGGCGCGGGCCTGAGGCGTTGAGTGGAATGACTTCGCGGGGGCATCGAGGATCTCGTGAAAGATAAGATCACCATTGCTCTGGACGCGATGGGCGGCGATGCGGCCCCGCGGATCGTCGTGGCGGGCGCCAATATCGCGCGCGAGCGACTGCCGCAGGTCGAGTTCCTGATGTTCGGCCGTGCGAGCGAGGTCGAGCCGCTGCTCGATAAGATGGAGCGGTTGAAAGCGGTCACCACCCTGGTTCACACCGATGATATCGTGCGCGGCGACGAGCGGCCCTCGATCGCCCTGCGCTCTGGCCGCAATTCCAGCATGCGCTTGGCGATCAACGCGGTGAAGGAAGGCGATGCCCATGGCGTCGTCTCGGCTGGCAACACCGGCGCGCTGATGGCCATGTCGAAGTTCGTGCTGAAGACATTGCCGGGAGTGACCCGACCGGCGATCGCCTCTTATTTCCCCACGCTCAAGGGCGAAATGGTAATGCTCGACCTTGGCGCCAATATCAGCTGCGATGCCGAGAACATCGTTGACTTCGCCATCATGGGAAATGCTTTCGCCCGGTCGATCCTGGGCATTGCCGATCCCAGCTACGGGATATTGAACGTCGGGTCGGAAGAGATCAAAGGCCACGAGTACCTGCATGGGGCCAGCGCCATCCTGCGCAGCGTGAAGCTTCCCGGCCATTTCCATGGTTTCGTGGAAGGCGACGATATCGCCAAAGGCACCGTCGATGTGGTGGTCACCGATGGCTTTACCGGCAACATCGCCTTGAAAACGGCCGAGGGCACGGCCACGCTATTCAACGAGTTCCTGCGCCAGACCTTCCGTTCCTCCACGTTTGCCAGCCTCGGCTATCTTCTTGCCCGACCGGCACTACGAAAGCTACGCAAGCGCGCCGACCCGCGCCGGTACAACGGGGCCATGTTCCTAGGCCTCAACGGCATTGCCGTAAAAAGCCACGGCGGTACCGACGCGCTGGGTTTCGCCAGCGCCATCGACGTGGCTGTCGATCTGCACCGGCAGGATATCATCGCGAAGATCCAAACGGATATCGCCGCCCTGCACAGGGAAAATGACAACGCGAAGGTAGTGGCCGGCTGATGACAGTTCGTGCTGTAGCCGTTGGGTGCGGCGCCTATCTGCCGTCCCGGGTCGTCACCAATGCCCAGCTGAGTAAGACCCTCGAGACTTCCGACGAGTGGATCGCCCAGCGCACCGGCATTCGCCAGCGTCACATCGCCGCCGAGGGTGAGGTGACGTCCGACATGGGTTTGGCGGCCTCCCGTCAAGCCCTCGAGATGGCCGGCGTTGGGCCCGAGGAAGTGGACCTTATCGTCTGCGCTACCTCGACGCCGGACGAGACCTTTCCGGCGACGGCCACACGCATCCAAGCCCGGCTCGGCAGCACTCGCGGAGCGGCCTTCGATGTGCAGGCCGTATGCAGCGGGTTCATCTATGCCCTGTCGATTGCCGATGCTTATATCCGCCTGGGTCAGGCGCGGACGGTGTTGGTGGTTGGGGCGGAGACCTTCTCACGCATTCTCGATTGGACCGACCGCTCGACCTGTGTGCTTTTTGGTGACGGTGCCGGCGCCTTGCTCTTGCGTGGCGAACCGGGAGAGGGCACGGCGGCCGACCGCGGCCTGTTGTCAACCCACATCCATTCGGACGGGCGCTTTCATGATGCGCTCTACGTTGACGGCGGGCCGTCGCTCACCGGGACGACGGGACACCTGCGCATGGAGGGCAAGGAGGTCTTCCGCCACGCCGTCGTCCGCATGGCCCAGGCCATCGATGACGCGCTGGAGGCCAACGGCCTGTCGGCCAGCGATGTCGATTGGCTGGTGCCGCACCAGGCCAATTCGCGCATCATCGATGCCATGGGCCGGCGGCTGGCGTTGCCGGAAGAGCGTGTGGTCGTGACCGTGGACCGGCATGCCAATACCTCGGCGGCCTCCATACCGCTGGCCTTGAGCGAGGCGGTTGGCGACGGCCGCATCAAGACCGGCGACCTGCTTTTGATGGAGGCCCTGGGCGGCGGCTTTACCTGGGGGTCCGCATTGCTGCGATGGTAAGATTACCAGCGTGAGAGACGGGCTTCGAGTTGCCGGCAAAGGCCTCAGCGAAGCCCTTCATATTTCGACCATTTCCGGGCACGGCCCGAATTGACCGCTTGTCGGCCATGCGCTACGCTACTTCCGTCAAGCTTGAGGCGATGAGGGGGCAACATGACCGGACGAACGGTCACACGGGCTGAACTAAGTGAAGCCGTCTATCAGGAAGTCGGTTTGTCGCGTAGCGAATCGGCGGATTTGGTCGAGTCCGTTCTCGATGAGATATCCCATGCTCTGGTGCGCGGCGAATCCGTGAAGCTCTCGTCGTTCGGCAGTTTTTCCGTGCGCGAGAAGGGCCAGAGGATTGGTCGCAATCCGAAGACGGGGGAAGAGGTGCCCATCCTTCCACGCCGCGTGCTCGTATTTCGCGCCTCGCATGTATTGAAGGATCGAATCAATCGTGAGACGTCGTCTGCAGACGGCGATTGAAGTTGTGCCAGCATTAGCACGAACGGAGTGACTAGCGGCGATGAACGAACCTCGCGCGGGCGTTAAATCTGCGAGTGCGTTCCGGACCATAAGTGAAGTGTCAAACGAGCTCGGCGTGCCCCAGCACGTGCTGCGCTTCTGGGAGACCAAGTTCGCGCAGGTGAAGCCGTTGAAGCGTGGCGGCGGGCGACGCTATTACCGCCCCGAGGACATCGCACTCTTGAAGCGCATTCAGGGCCTTCTTTACGACGAGGGCTACACGATCAAGGGCGTTCAGCGCCTCTTCCGGGACGGCCGGGTCAAGGCTGGCGCCAAGGCGAAGGCGCCACCGCCTCCGGAAAGGGCCGCCGAGACGACGAGCCGTGGCCCACAAGTTGCCCAAGCGCAATCCGGCACGGCAGAGGCACCAAAGGTGACCATGGTGACGGCCGGCGAGAAGCCCGCCGATGAGCTGCGCGCGCTCTTGCGAGACTTGACCGAGGCGCGCGATCTCCTGCGGCGCATCGATAAGTAATCCTGATCCTTTCGCAAGAATGTCGGGTGCCATTGCGCCGCGTCGTCACCGAGGCTATATAGGGCAATCCAACGGAGCGTAGCGCAGTCTGGTAGCGCATCTGGCTGGGGGCCAGGGGGTCGCAGGTTCAAATCCTGCCGCTCCGACCAACTTGAGACAGGGGCTTAGCCGTAATGGGCTAAACCCCTGTTTTTTCCGAGATAAGCTACGCGGTTACAGCCTGCGCCAATGGGGTGTCGCTTTGGTCGAGCTCTCGAGCCCTGCCTCCTAGGAGACATGGACGGGACGCTGGAGCTGGCGTTTCGCCCCTTCATTCCTGTCTTTCGCCCGCCTTCCGAATTTCGCCCGGATCTTGGATGTCGGGAGTGGAACTGGCGCGCCTGGTGCTATGTTACCACGCTTCGGGGTCTTGAACGGGCTCGGGCCAACATGGAATGCTTGCTCGCGCATGCCGAGCGCATGCTCCATATCGGCCTTGTCCTGTGGCGCTTGAAACAGGCGAGGGCGCTATGTTAGGTAGTGTCGATTCGCACCGTGCGAGGCCTGATTCAGGCGCGAATCGCGAAGCGTGATTGCAGCCCTTCAAAACAACTTCATCGGTGTTCGGTGAGCTCACACCTGCTAATCGTCGAAGACGACGAGTTCGTTCAGCAGCTTATGGCAGCCTACCTGCAGAACGAAGGATTCACGGTCAGCCTGGCGGATAGTGGCGAGCAGATGCTCGCCATCTTGGACAGGGAGCCTATTCAACTGGTGCTCCTGGACCTGGGCCTACCCGACGAGGACGGACTGACGATGGCCCGTCAGGGTCGCGCACGCTCGAGCGTGCCGATCGTGGTCCTGACCGCCCGGCAAGCGCGTGACGATCGGCTGAGCGCATTGGAGATCGGCGCCGACGATTACATCACCAAGCCTTGCGATCCTCAGGAGCTGGTTTTGCGTGTGCGCAACCTCTTGTCGCGCACGATGGCCAACGACGCGTCGGCCGACAGCGCGCGGGCAGCGCGGAGGGTGCGCTTCGACGGCTGGACGGTCGACCTGACCGCCCATGCTCTTGAAGCGCCGGACGGGCGCGAGATCCATCTGACCCGCTCCGAGTTCAATCTGCTGGCCGCTTTGGTCAAGGCGCCCAACCGCGTGTTGAATCGAGACCACCTTCTCGATGCCATCAGCCAGCACGCCGACGCCCCGAGAGACCGTATGATCGATGTCCTCGTGAGCCGTTTGCGACGAAAGATCGAAGCGGATCCTAAAGCCCCCAAGCTGATCGTCACGGTCGTCGGGTTCGGATACAAGCTTGCCGCCCGGGTGTCGTGAGGTTTCTCATCCTAGCTGAGAATGTCGGGATTGACCGACAAGTCCGGGTCGACGAGCAAGGTCGCCAGGCTTGATCCCACAGCTTGCGTATAGATCTGGTAGCCGAGGCCATCGAGGCCGCCATCGCTCCAACCCGCGCCCGCGTCGACGCGATCGATCGCATCGCCCAGAAGCGTGATCGCCTGATTATCGGAGATGTCGAGCACGTCCCGAGCGTCGAGGGTGACGGTGTTGGCGCCGAGGTCGCCGGACAAATCGATCCGGTCGATCCCCGTGATCGTGCCGGTGAAACCGGAAAGCACGACGTCAC
>JBFELD010000012.1:0-14987 GCA_041552375.1 Kiloniellaceae bacterium
CAGCTCAACGCCTCGATCCTCAACCTGGCCTGGACCGAGGTCTCATTGATCCTGTTGGTCATCATCGCCACGGTGGTGGTGAGCGAGTGGGTGTCGGCCAAGGTGCGTCACGCGATCATCTGACTGTATGACACCGCAAATTGATTTCGCTCAACTAGTATCGGGCACACGTGTGCTACCTTAACGGTAGGTTCTGGCGTTGCGGCTGGCTGTCGCGGCGGAAAATTGGGAAAGCGGTGAGGGGAGGTGAGAAAGGACATTGGCGAAATCCAATCTTTTGATCGTCGGCGCCGGTGGTGTGGGCGCGGTGGCCGCACAGAAAGCGGCACAATTCAGTGGTGAGTTCGGGCGCATTGTCTTGGCCAGCCGTTCCGCGGCGAAGCCCAATGCCATCGCCGCGGACGCACAGGGCCGCTGGGCCAAGGCGGGCGATCCGGTTTTGCTGGAGACACGCCAGGTCGATGCCCGCAACGTCGGCGAGGTGGTGAGGCTCATTCGCGAGACCGCATCGGACATCGTGCTCAATGTTGCCAGCCCCTATTGCAACGAGCCCCTTATGGATGCCTGCGCGGAAGCGGGCGCCCACTACATCGATACCGCGGTTGCCGAGGAGGAGCACACGGAAAACGAGCCCGCGCCATGGTACGAGCATCGAGAATGGCCGCGCCGACCGCGTTTCGCGGAGAAAGATCTGACGGCGATCCTGGGCATCGGTTTCGACCCGGGCGTGGTGAATGCCTTTTGCGCCTACGCCGGCAAGCATCAGTTCGACCGCGTCGACACCATCGATATCATCGACGTCAATGGCGGCGACCACGGAAAATACTTCGCCACCAACTTCGATCCGGACACGAACCTGCGGGAGATCATGGAAGACGTGATCTATTGGGAGGACTGCGCCTTTCGCACCATCCCTCATCACTCCAAGTCCATTGAGGTGACACTGCCGGAGGTCGGCACTCATAAGGTTTTCTCGATGGGGCACGATGAGCTGCACTCCCTGCCGCGCTTCTTCCCGGACGCCAAGCGGATCGAGTTCTGGATGGGCTTCGGGGAGAGGTACCTGCGGGTTTTCGAGGTGCTCTATCGGCTGGGCCTTCTGTCGAGCGTTCCGATCGAGGTCGAGGGTGCCCGGCTGGCCCCACTGAAGATGGTCAAAGCGGTGCTCCCCGACCCCTCGACCCTTGCCGCCGGCTATTCGGGCAAGGTTTGCATCGGCTGCGATATTCGCGGCCTGAAGGACGGCGAGGAGAGACGCAGCTTCATCTATTCGACTTGCGATCACCGCTTCTGCTACGAGGACGTCGGCTCGCAGGCGATCTCCTACACCACCGGCGTGCCGGCGGTGACCGCCGCAATCCTTCTGGCGCGCGGGGTCTGGGCGCCCGGGACGATGGTCAATGTCGAGGAGCTGGACCCCGATCCCTTCCTCGATCTCATGCCGAAGGTCGGCATCGATTGGGCGACGAGGGACCTGCCGCTCGATGGCTCCTGGCCCGACGACGATGCGTGAGGTCGAGGCCGCGTTCGGCGGCTTCGACCCGGCCCGCGTGCCAAGCCCCTGCTACGTCATCGACCTGGCGATCGTCGAGAGCAACCTGAGACTTCTCCGCCGCATCGCCGACGAGGCGGAGGTCAAGGTGCTGTTGGCGCTGAAAGCTTTCGCCTGTTTCGAGGTGGCCGACCTCATCGGCGCCTACCTGGATGGTACGGCGGCCAGCGGCTTGTGGGAGGCCCGTCTCGGCCGGGAGCGCTTTGCCGGCGAGGTTCATGCCTATGTGCCCGGCTTGAAGCCGGACCAGGTGGCCGAGATCGAGAGCTACGCCGATCACCTGATCTTCAATTCCGTCGGTCAGTGGCGCCGTTTTGCGCCCCTGCTCTCCGAACGTCCGGTCACTGCATATGGTCTGCGCATAAACCCGCGCCATAGCGAGGTGGAAACCCCCCTTTACGACCCCTGTGCCGCCTGGTCGCGCCTGGGTGCCTTGGCGGAAGACTTGACGGAAGAGACGTTGGCGCCTCTCGGCGGGCTGCATGTCCATGCGCTCTGCGATCAGGGTTACGATCCTTTCGATCGGCTGCTGGCGGCAACCGAGTCCCGCTTCGGCCATCTTTTCACCGAGCTTGACTGGATCAATCTGGGCGGCGGCCAGCTATTGACCGCCGAGGACTATCCGGTCGAAGCCCTGATCGACAGATTGCGGGCGTTTCGGCAGCGCTGGGGGCTCGATGTCTATCTCGAGCCCGGAACAGCGGTCGTGCTCAATGCCGGTGCCCTCGTTGCGGAAGTGCTGGATGTCGGTTGGAACGACGGGCACTTCGCGGTGCTCGATGCCTCGGCGACCTGCCATATGCCCGATGTGATCGAGGCGCCTTCCGTCCCTGATCTGTTGGGTGCGCTCGCGCTCGATACGCCCGGGCAGGGGGACAGAAGCGACGGGCGGGTCTGCCGCCTGGGCGGGCCGACCTGCCTGGCCGGAGACGTCATCGGCACCTACCGTTTTGAGCGGCGCCCTGAAAGCGGTGACCGGCTGATGTTTCTCGATCAGGCCTATTACACGATGGTGAAGTCGACCACCTTCAACGGCACCCAGCTACCGGCCATTGCATTGTGGGACTCGCGAACGGACTCCCTTCGCGTTATTCGCGAGTTCGGCTACGATACTTTCGAAAGCCGGCTGGCCTAAGCCAGCAATACCCGATGGGCAGGAGAGGAGATGCGGATGACAGTCGATTGGAAAGGCGTGTTCCCGGCCTTGATGACCGAGTTCCGAGAGGACGAGAGCCTCGATCTGGAGGCGACCGCGCGGCACATCGACGCCTGTTTGTCGGCGGGCATCGAGGGCCTCGTTATGCTCGGCACCCTGGGCGAGAACAGCTCGCTTTCGCCGGAAGAAAAAGAGGCGGTCATGCGCTGCGCGGTGGAGACGGTCGCTGGGCGCGTTCCGGTCTTGACGGGTGTTGCCGAGTACACCACCGACTTGGCCATCGAGACCGTGCGGCGGGCCGAGCGGGCCGGTTGCGACGGTCTCATGGCTCTTCCCTGCTTGGTCTACGAGCAGGATCAGCGCGAGGCGCTGGCCCACTTCCGTTCGCTTGCTCAGGCGAGCGATCTGCCGATCATGATCTACAACAATCCGGTTTCCTATAAAGTCGATCTCTCGCCCGCGGCCTTCATGGAACTGGCCGACTGCAAGACCATCGTCGCGGTCAAGGAATCCTCACATGACAGTCGCCGCATCACCGACATGGTCAACACCTGCGGCGATCGTTATCTGATCTTCTGCGGCGTCGACGACCTCGTCCTCGAGAACCTGCTGTTCGGCGCCGTTGGCTGGGTCGCGGGGCTGGTCAATGCTTTCCCCAAGGAGGCTGTGGCTCTCTACCGCCTGGCCGCGGCGGGCAAGCTCGACGAGGCCTTGGCTCTTTACCGGTGGTTCATGCCCTTGCTGCACTTGGACGTGGACGTGAAGCTCGTGCAGTACATCAAGCTCGCCAACCAGATCACCGGCGAGGGAAGCGAGTGGGTGCGCCGGCCGCGGTTGACCCTGTTGGATGCGGAGCGCGAACACGTGACTGCCATCGTGAAAGAAGCCCTTAGGACCCGACCCGAGATCTGATCGGACGCGCGGCGTAGCCGTCACCGAACCCTATCATTGGGTGGCCGGTTTCTAGTCGCGCGTCTTACAATATCAAGTTGCGTTAGCTTCTGCTTAAATGGAAGATGGCCGTTGTGGAGGGCAACGTCGAGTGTGAGTTGAAAATCTTAAAAATAAAGAACACACGTCAAAGGGGGAGGGAAAACCTATGACCACCAACGGGAATTCGGGACCCGGTGAAGGCTTCTTGCTGAGTGAGGCCTTGCTGGAAAGGTGCCGCGAGCGTGCGCCTGGCTACGATAGTGAGAACCGCTTTTTCTTCGAGGATTTCGACGAGCTCAAAGAGGCCGGCTATACCAAGATCAACGTGCCGGCGGAGTTCGGCGGCCATGGCAAGAGCTTGGCCGAGGTGTGTCACGAGCAGCGCCGCCTGGCGATGTATGCGCCGGCAACGGCGCTGGCCATCAACATGCACCTCTATTGGTGCGGTGTTGCGAGCGACATCTTGAAGAGCGGTGATGATTCGCTCGCCTGGATGCTGGAGGAAGCCGGTAAGGGCAAGATCTTCGCTGCCGGTCACGCGGAGGGCGGCAACGACTGGCCGCTGATCTACTCGACAACCAAGGCGGAGAAGGTCGAGGGCGGATATCGGATCAACGGCCGCAAATCCTTTGGTAGCCTGACGCCGGTTTGGGACTACCTAGGCGTTCATGCGATGGATGATAGCGACCCGGACGATCGGAAAATCGTGCACGTCTTCATGCCGCGCGACACCGAGGGGGTCTCCATCGTCGAGACCTGGGACACGCTCGGCATGCGCGCGACGCGCAGCGACGATACGGTACTCGACAACGTCTTCGTCGCCGACGAGCATGTCGGCCGCGTCGTGCCGGCGGGCTGGGGCGGCATAGACCTTTTCGTGCTCGCCATCTTCGCCTGGGCCGAGCCGACCTTCGGCAACATTTACTACGGCAACGCCCTGCGCGCCTTCGAGCTCGCGGTCGCCATGATCAAGAACAAGAAATCCATACCCATGCAACGGACCATGGCCCACAACGCCGAGGTGCAGCACGCGGTCGCCAAGATGGCGCTGGAGCTGGAGGGCATCGGCCCGCACCTGGACAAGGTGGCAGAGGACTGGAGCAACGGTGTCGATCACGGGCCGGCCTGGGGCTTGAAGCTGGTCGGTGCCAAATACCACGCGACCAATGCCTCTTACCGGGTGGTGGACCGGGCGCTCGAGGTTGCCGGCGGTTTCGGCATCTTCCGGCAATCCGGCATGGAGCGCATCTTCCGGGATGCGCGTCTGGGGCCGGTGCATCCGGCCAACAACTGGCTGGCCCATGAGTTCTTCGCCAAGGCCATGCTCGGTATCGACCTGGATTCTCAGCCGCGCTGGGGGTAGGCCCGAGAGGTGACGAGCCAATCGCCGTGCTCCGTAGGTGTTTCAGAACGTCACGGGGTTTGATGTGCATCATGGTGCCGCGCTGGCGCGTCGGGTAGCGTCTCACCACTGTTTGGACCGGATCGCATATTTTCAGCCGGGCAGGAGGAGGGATTGGACGATGGCGCCGGCCGGCATCGGGGACGAAGCCGAGAACGTTGGCAATCCAGGGCTCTTGACAGGGGCCGAGATTCGTCACGTCTTGGGTGATCTGATAGACAGCAAAGTCGCGGCGATCCTGCGCATTGGCGCCAGGCGCGATGATTTGGATGCGGCGATCGCATGGTTAGCCGGAGAAACCGAGACCATGAGCGAGGGCGGCCATCCCCTGTCCGGCAAGGCGGCCGCGATCTATGATGTCTTGACCTCTGAAGAGCTTTGGAACGAAGACGTCCCCGAAGAGGATGCATAGGGCGGCGTCAAGCCGCGGTATGCGAGAGGCCGTCGGACGCGTTACGAGTGCGATCGGACGACAAGCCTCGATGTTCCCCTGCCAGGTTGCAGCGCGTCTTTCGGCTTCGGCCAAGGCTGCGGGCGGCATCCGGCGTGCGAGGTCGCCGCGTCGCCGCGACGATGCCCGATCTCCGCTATCCGCGCTAAGCTCATACCAGACATAGGCCTCGATCAGGTCGTCCGACCCTGGCTGTGGCTGGGCGCTCTCGCGACGATGGTCTCCCATGCGGCCTTGCGCGGCGGCGTGGCCCTGTTGTGCCGCAAGACATAACCAGTAGCGGGACGCCTCCCGACTTGCTGGATCGCTTTGCGCGTCCAGCTGGCTGGCGACGTCGTATTGAGCCTGGGCATTACCGCCGGCCGCTTTTCGCCACAGCTCGAACTCGGCGGTCTTCTCGATGGGCGAAGGGGCCTTTGGCGCACCCGACCCCTTGGGCCCGGAGGCTGCCTTGGCTCGCGCGCAGTAGTAGCGCTCCACGTCCTCGGAGGTGAGGCCGATGAGAAACCCCATGGGCGCGTAGAGGATGCCAGCAAGGGGCGCGATGACGTAGTTCGCCGGATTGCAGGCGAGCGGGTCGCCTTGCGCGCAATCCTCACCCATCTCTCCCATCACCTCGAAGAAGACCAGAGAGGAGCGCGCCGCGGCCTCAACTCGGCCACATTCATCGGCTTCACTCGTTGGCGGATCACCCTGCGGCGCCGACTCCGAGGCGCCGGTCCCGCCGCAGGCGGCAGACGCCAAGAGCAGGAGGAGCATGACGGTCCTGATAGATCCCATGACACTTTACTCCGAACCAGCACCCTGCACCTGCAAGTCGGCAATGCGAAGTTCTTCGCCTTGCCCAACGGTCGATTATACTGGAGGTTGTGGTATATCTCGACCTGGTCGAGAACGGTCCGGGATAGGGCGGGGATGGGAACGTCGGATATGACGAGCAAGGCGGCCATCGCTTTTCTGTTCTTGACCGGCTTGGCGCTTTCCGGCTGCTCAAGCCAGGGGCCGGTCCTCTATCCCAATGCGCACCTGAAGTCCGTTGGCCAGGCGGCGGCCAATCGCGATATCGACGAGTGCAAGCAGTTGGCCGAGACCTACGGTGCTTCGGCCGACGGGGGTTCGGCCGGTCAGGTTGCCGGCAGCACGGCGATCGGCGGCGGGGCCGGCGCCGCGACGGGCGCGGCCGGCGGCGCGGTGGTGGGCTCGGCCGGCACGGGTGCTGCGGTGGGCGCTGCCACCGGGGCCACGGCCGGCTTCTTGAGGGGTCTGTTCAAAAGCCATCAACCCAGTAAGATCCACGTCAAGTTCGTCGACAAATGTCTGCGCGATCGCGGCTACGAGCCGATCGGTTGGGAATAGACCGCGGGTCGTCGGGTCGGGCACGGTCTCCACATCTGCGATAAGGGACGCGGGCCGATGGTCCGGAGTACTGCAAAAGCGCTCAAATACCTCGTCGGCGCGCTCCTCCTCATAGCTGCCGGGTCGACTCTGGCCATGATCTTGAGGGTCCCCAGCCACGATCGAGACTGGCGCCCCGGGCATGCCCGCTTGCCGAACGTCACGCTCGCGGGTGACCGGGTTTCCATCGAAGGCTTCCGCGACTTCAGCTACGGACCCGGTGGGACGCCTTCCGAGACGCGATACCAGGAGGAGAGCTATCGTCTCTCCGAGATCGAGAGCCTGTGGTACGGCATCTCCCATTTCGGGCCGTTCGGTCTCGCCCATACCTTCCTCAGTGTCGGCTTCGCGGACGGCCGGTACCTCGCGCTCTCGATCGAGGCGCGGCAAACCGTGGACCAGGTCTACAACCCGTTGCTCGGGCTTTTCGGAGCCTACGAGCTCATTATCGTCGCCGGCAGCGAACGCGACGTCATCGGCCTTCGCAGCCACCGGCGCGGGGAACGGGTCTATCTCTACCGAATCGACGTGCCCAAGGCCTCGATCGAGCGGGTCATTCGTGCCTTGATCGGGCGCATGAAGGATATCCGGGCGGCGCCCGAGTTCTATCATACCATCACCGACAACTGCGCCATGGCCATATGGAGGTACGCGGAGAGGCTCTCGGTTTTCCGGCGATACACGAACCCTAAGCTGCTTCTACCCGGTTATTCGGATGAGGTGGCCTTGGCGCTCGGCCTCATCGCCGGGAGCGGGCCGATGGACGCCTTGCGGCGCGAAGCCTATGTCGACCCGCAGCAGGTCGCGCTGGATGATGCTCGGTTCTCGGCCCGGATCCGCGCCCCTTGAGAAGATCTCGAGGGACCAGGCCGCGGTGGCCGCGCCGTAGGTCTCAGGTCAAGACGGGATAGCCGTGAAGCTCGGCCCGTCTCTGAAACACGGTGATCCGCCGATAGGCGGCCGGACGCACGGTCTCTATACCCTCCAAGAGCAGGGCCTCACGAAGGTCGGCCAGCCGTGGGTCGGCAAAGGTGAGGGCGATGGCGGTGCGCATTCGGGCCTTGGTTTCGGCGTCCACGTCGGCGCGTGTCACGTAGGGAATTCCGGGTGCGCGGTGGGTTCTACCCAGCTTGCGAAGGCCGGCCAGTGCCGCCGGCCGATAACGCTCAAGCAGCGCATAGGTCACGCTATCGATCGCGGCCACGTCGGCCTCGCCCTGTCTGAGGATGCGAATGCTTTCGGCATGGCCGCCAGAGACCGTCACGTCAGAGAAGAACCGTCCCTCGCTATTGAAGGGGGCGACCAGGGCTCGGAGAGAGCTCATGCCCGAGTGCGATTCCGGGCCGTTGATGACGCAGACCGCACCGCGCATCTCCAGCACGTCGTCGACCGGGCAATCCTCCCTGACGACGATGGCGCTGGCGTAGAGATAGCCCTTGCATTCGGCGACGGCGTAGCGCGGCACGGCAAGAGGCGTCAGTCTATCGGCATAGCGATTGACTAGGTCGTAGCCGCAGCATTGGCTGATGAAGAGGTCCCGGTCGGCCCAGAGCTTCTTGATGGCATGTCCGTGAATCAGTCTATCGGGGACCTCGGTGATACCCTCGCGCCGGAAATTCCGAGCCATGGCATGCCAAAAGCTATCGAGGAAAGATCGTACCTCGGGCAAATCATACATGGGAAAACTGGCAATATTCATAGCACCTAAGTTCAATTTTCAAGCTTATACATTAGTATATCATGGAATGCGTTGGCTTCGCGTCACCTTATTTGCGGCATGGAAGGTTCGTCTCCAGCGTGTTCCCCGGCGAATGGGTCACTGCTTGTCGAAGGTCGGCAAGCTGTCCAGATCGGCCAGCCAGGGCTGTGCCGAGCGGAACCAGTAATGCGCCTTAGGGGGCAGCTCACTGCGCTGGCGCGCGGTGCCCAGTCGAAGATTGTAAACCCTCGGTCCCTCGCCGACGCCCGTCGCATAGATCGCCGACCCGCAGTTCGCGCAAAAGCCCTGTGCCCGCTTGGCGCCGCTGTCGCCGGTCTTGATATAGATTTTGGGCTCTCCCGCAACCAGCCTGAATGCCTCTTCCCGGACCGGTGCGATGGTGCGAAAGGCCGTGCCCGAGAGCGCCTGACAGTCGGTACAGTGACAGATCGCGACCGTGTCGGGATCGACCTCGGCTTCGTAGGCGATCGCGCCGCAATGGCAACGCCCGTCAATCTTCATGGTTCTTCCTTCGATTCGATGGCGCGACGGTATGTTACAATTTTGGGATGTACATTAACCACGACCGTGAGGCCCGATCATCTTATCATCCCCAGACCCAGGAAGGGCGAGATGAGCAGGATGCAAAAGTTTCTATTGGCTGTCGGTATGGCGGTCATCCTTCTATCGGATATTGTTGCCGCCACGGTCGGCTCGGTCGAGTGGTTGTTTTGGGGGACCTTGGCCGGCGTCGCCGTATGTGGACTGAGCTATCACCTCTCGACGCGCCACGTGATCAGATAGGCGCCCGCGCTCACGCGGGAACAAGCGCTCTGGGGCGCGTCTCAGGCCACCATGCGGACGAGGGCCAATGAGAGCTCGGCGCAGGCGCAACAGTCGTTGCGGTCTTTGGCATCTTCGATCTCCTGGCGCGCCTGTCGCTTCGTCGGGTCCGCGTCTTCCGATCTGTCTTCGCCGTCTTCCGCTTCTCCGATCGCCGCCAGCCCGGCCAGGTCCAGGGTAGCGGCTGCCGCGTCATCCTCGCTCGCTGCGTGGGCCGCCAGGTAGCGAGAGAGGGTGCGACTGAAGGCCTCGCATTCCGCACAGCGGTGGCGGATTTGGGCACCACGGACGCTGTCCGCGATAATATCGCGCAGTTTCCCCTGGCCTTCGGCGGTCTGCAGGAGTTGATGACCCAGTTCCAGCGCGACGATGGGGGGAATGTGGCTGTGTTTGACGATGGCCTCGATCTCGCTCTCCGTTACCTCGGCCAGATCCAGACAGTCCCGAAAGCTCAACATGTTGGATGGTTCCTTCCGGCGCGACTCTTAACCATAAAAAGTATGCGGGATTGTCTGCGAAGTTTCCCGGCCTGTCAAACCGTCTGCTGGAAGGAGGAGGCCTACTAAAAATAGTATGAAATAATAAGTATGTACTTTAAGTAGAGAATCGCCGAAAACTTATGGACGACAGTATTTAATCGCTTCAGGACGCGAAATTAGGAGAGGGGCATGCTAAAGGAATTCAAGGAATTCGCCATGCGCGGCAACGTAGTCGACATGGCGGTCGGCATTATTATCGGTGCCGCGTTCGGAACTATAATCAAGTCCTTGGTGAATGACGTGATTATGCCACCAATCGGCCTGTTGCTTGGCGGCGTCGACTTTTCCGATCTCTTCATCAACCTTTCCGGTGGCGATTACGCCTCGCTGGTGGAGGCACAGGAGGCAGGGGCGGCGACCATCAACCTGGGCGTCTTTATCAACACCATCCTCAATTTCGTCATCGTTGCCTTTGCCATCTTCCTCCTGATCCGGGCCATAAACCGCCTCAAGAAGGAAGAAGAAGCGGCGCCCGAGCCGGAGCCGACGACGAAGGAATGTCCTTTCTGCTGCTCGGAAATCCCGATCAAGGCGAGCCGCTGCGGGCAGTGCACCTCCGAGCTCAGCACCGCCTGATTATTGAGACGGCGCCAGGCCGTCTTTCGCCGGACTTGCGGCTGAGGCCGGAAACGGCGATATAGGCGTCATGTCCGAAGACCTTCAGGCTGTGGAGCCGCTGGTTCGGCTCGGTATGTTTCTTGGCGTTTTCGCCGCCGTCGCGCTGGCCGAGCTGTTAGCGCCGCGTCGCCGGCAGAAGATCGGCCGCCGGCTGCGCTGGTCCAACAATCTGGGCCTCGTGGTGGTCGACACCTTGCTACTTCGTCTGATGTTTCCGACCGCTGCGGTCGGCTTGGCGATCGTTGCCGAGGCGCAAGGGTGGGGGCTGCTCAACGTGGTGGCCCTGCCGGCGTGGCTTGCGGTCCTTCTGGCCGTTGTGTTGCTCGATCTTGCCATCTATCTCCAGCACGTGATGGTCCACGCGGTGCCGGCCTTTTGGCGGTTGCATCGGGTTCACCACGCCGACCTCGAGTTCGATGTGACGACCGGTCTCAGGTTCCACCCGGTGGAGATCCTGCTTTCGATGGGCATCAAGCTGGCGGTCGTTTTGGCACTCGGGCCGCCGGCGGTGGCGGTCTTGATCTTCGAGGTGGTGCTCAACGCGACCTCGATGTTCAATCACGGCAACTTCCGGCTTCCGCTCGCGTTGGACAAGGTTTTGCGTTGGATCGTGGTGACCCCTGACATGCACCGCGTGCATCACTCGGTGCGGCCGGATGAGACCAACAGCAATTTCGGCTTCAACCTGCCTTGGTGGGACCGTCTGCTCGGCACCTACCGCGCTCAGCCGGCGGCGGGGCATAAGGACATGACGCTTGGCATCGAGCAGTTTCGCGAGCCGCGCGAGCTCTGGCTCGACCGGATGCTGGTCCAGCCGTTGCTTGGACCCGCCAGCGGTTACCCCATCAATCGGCGCGATCGCTCGGTCGAGGGTGATGGTGGCCGGTCTACTTGATCGAAATCAATGGAAAACTTCGGTCCATGCCTAAGCTAGGGCGTCGGTTAGCCGGTTCGGGTCCAGGCCTTGCCCCGAGGCACGACGGGTGAAGGGGAAGATTGTCATGCACGAGGCCCATCGTATTATCTCCCGCGAGCACAGGAACCTGGTGGCTCTGCTGTCCTGCTTGAAGGCACTCGTGCGCGATGCCGAGGCCGCCGAACGGCAACCGGACTTCAAGCTGATCGAGGACATGCTCGACTATCTCGAGAACTTCTTGAACCGGTTCCACCACCCGAAAGAGACGTCCCACCTCTTTCCCGCCCTGCGCCGGCGCGACAACGCTTCCGCGGCGCTGCTCGACGATCTCGAGGCCCAGCACGAGCAAGTGGACGAGCTGCATGCCCGTCTGCGCACGCGCCTGCTTGCCTGTCAGGTGGAGGGACCGTCGATGCTGCCGGCGTTACGCGAGGCGGTGGAGACCTACACCCGCTTCGAACTGCACCATATGACCCGCGAGGAGAAGGAGCTCCTGCCCGCGGCCGAGCGTTGCTTGCGCGACGAGGACTGGGCCGAGATCGACGCGGTCTTTCGCGCCAACGACGATCCTCTCTTCGGCGAGAACTCGCGGCGCGAGTACGCCAAGCTCTTCAGCGAAATCGCCGCCCGAACCCCGGCGCCCCACGGTTTCGGCCAGCCGGCCGGAGATTGAGCCCGGCCGAGCTGCGCCGCCTTATCGTCCGCTGGCCAGAAAGGCCTCCATCGAATCGTCCATCGCCTCGATCCAAGGCGTGTGGTGAACCGGCCCCTCGGTGCCGGTGCAGGGCGACTTGTGGGACTTGTTGCGGTAGGTGAGGATGTCCTCTTCCTTGTGGTGCTCCCAGTGCTTGAACAGATCGGCCACCATGTCGAGATCGAAGTCCGGGTAGTCGGTCGCGGCGCAAAGGTCCTTGGTGTAGTCGGTCTGGTAGTCGATGTCCTCGATGGGGTCCTTGAGCTGCTCCTCGCGGCCACGCCACTTGTCGATGTCCTGAGCCCGATCCGCGGCCGACGGCAGGGCGATGCGTCCCATGATCACATCGCGTGCGTACCAGGCCTGGGCGTCGAACATCGAAAAGGTGTAGTACTGGTCCTGCATCCCGAGATACATGAGCTTGGGGTTGTCTTGCCAGAAGATCCCCTTGTAGAGGTGGTCGGGATAGAGCCGGTTGTGCGTGCGCAGCTTCAAGTCGTCGGCCAGGAAGGGGAAGCTGTGCAGGTAGCCGGTGCAGAGGATGATCGCATCGACATCGGCACTGGAGCCGTCCTTGAAGTGGACGGTCTTGCCATCGATGTGGGTGATCAGGGGAACCTCTTTCATCCCCTCCGGCCACTTGAAGCCCATGGCGCCGGTGCGGTAGCTGATGGTCACGGACTTTGCGCCGTACTTATGGCACTGGAGGCCGATGTCCTCGGCCGAATAGCTGGCGCCCACGATCAGCAGATCCCTGCCCGCGAACTCCTGCGCGTCACGGAAATCGTGCGCATGGAGGACGCGACCCGGAAAGCGGTCGATGCCGTCGAAGGAGGGGACGTTCGGCACCGAGAAGTGGCCGCTCGCAACGACGACCTGGTCGAAGGTCTCGCTGTGGTTCCGGTCGTCGTTCAGGTCCTGATAGGCGACGGTGAACTTATCCGTGCTCGTGTCGTGGGAGACATAGCGCACGGCGGTATTGAAGCGCACGTACTTGCGCACGTCGCTCTTTTCCGCGCGGCCGAGGATGTAGTCGGCGAGCACCTCGCGCGGCGGGAAGGAGGGGATCGGTTTTCCGAAGTGCTCATCAAAGGTATAGTCGGCGAACTCCAAGCACTCCTTGGGCCCGTTCGACCACAAGAAGCGATACATGGAGCAGTGGACAGGCTCGCCGTGCGCGTCGGTACCGGTCCTCCAGGTGTAGTTCCAAAGGCCGCCCCAGTCGTCCTGCTTTTCAAAGCAGACGATTTCGGGAATCTCGGCGCCTTTGTCCCGCGCACCGGCGAAAGCGCGCAGTAGACTGAGGCCGCAGGGGCCTGATCCGATTAAGGCGACGCGCGTGCTCATGTCTTTCTCCCCTTCCAGTTGTTCTTTTGCTTGGCTCGCTGTTTTCTCGCGAGAACTTCGTCGGAATAGACCGCTGTGACCGGATCGCGTGGCGCCTTCGCGCGATCGTCGACCGGACCGGCCACAGTCTATCGACGCCAACAAATCGGTTCAACCAAGCGATCCGGCCGATGGTGAAAAAGATAAAATTTTGACTTGTTAGCTGCACGGTTTACGATTTCCGGTAGTCGGCTGTCGTCCACCGGACGGTTTCCCCGAAATGTAATGAGACAAAAGGTACAACAGGGAGGATAGGGTAATGTCGAAACGAGTTTTGGACTCGCGCGTTTCCAGACGGCGGTTGCTGGGAAGCGCCGCGGTCGGCGCCGGCGCGACGCTATCGGGCGCGCTGGTACCGAGGATATCGCTGGCGGCCGATGATGTCGTCAAGATCGGGTTCCTGGCGCCCTTGACCGGCGAGGTCGCGGCCTGGGGCAAGCCCGGGCTGGACGGCTGTCAGATCTGGGCCGAGTGGATCAACGCGGGCGGCGGCATCAAGGCCGGCGACAAGAGCTACAAGGTCGAGTTCGTCGCCTACGACAACGAATACGATCCGGGCAAGGCGCGCGCCGGCGCGACCAAGCTGATCAAGGAAGATGGCGTCAAGTTCGTGATGATGCTGGGCGGCGACACCTGGCCGGGCGTGCAGAAGATCGCGGCCAAGGAGGGCATGCTCTTCTCGACCCTCCTGCCCAGCGATCTGACCCCGGACACCACGACCCTGCTGGCGCCGGCCGAGGTGCATCCGATTTACAACGTCACCGGCGTCGAGTGGCTGGCGGCCAACAAGCCGGACCTCAAGAACTACGTGGTCTGTGCCCAGGACGATGCCTTGGGCCTGCCATCGGTGGCAACCTACCTCGCCGCCTTCGAGGCCGAGGGTATCGAGCCGCTGGACGATCCGTTGCTCTTCGACCCGGCGACGACCGATTTCGCGCCGGTGGTCACGAAGCTCTTGTCGAAGAACCCCGACATCGTGTGTCTGGACACCTGCTATGCGGACTACGTCCATCCGATCTGTGAGCAGCTTTTCCAGCAGGGCTACAAGGGCACCATGATCTCCTGCACCGCCGACTTCTACGAGAAGATCATCGAGAAGACCTCGGCCGAGTTCATGGAAGGCTTCATCTTCCAGTTCCCGGACTTCGACGATCCGGCGCTCAACGCCGACAACGTCAATTTCGCCAAGCCGAACGACTTTTATGCCGAGTACAACAAGCGCTATCCCGGCGAATGGGGGGCGGTGTCCTGGGAGTATGCCGCGATTATGGACCTCTGGAAGGCCGCGGCCGAGCGTGCCGGCAGTGTCGAGCCCGGCGACGTGTTGACCGCGATGCAGGCGGACGGCAGCGCGCCCCACGCCTTCGGAGATGCCAAGTGGTGGGGCAAGGAGCTCTTTGGCA
>JBFELD010000013.1:0-14568 GCA_041552375.1 Kiloniellaceae bacterium
CCCTGCCCTTGTTGGGCTTTCCGTCCGGCAGGTCCTGCGCCTCGAACACCACGCTCCAGCTGGTGGGCGCCTCGGGGAACACGTTGGTGTTGTACATCAGCACGTTGGCGCCCCACTGATAGGGCACGCCGTAATGCTTGCCGTCGACCGTGTGCCAAGGGGCACTTTGCAGCCGCGGATCGACCGTCGCGTAACTGGGCACCAGATCGGTATTCACCTCCTGGACGCGGCCGCCATAGATCAAACGCAGGCTGGCGTCACCCGAGGCGGTGACGAGATCAAAGCCGCCTTCGTTCATCAACGCCACCATCTCGTCCGAGGTGCCGGCGGTCTTGATGCGGACCTTACAGCCCGTCTTCTCTTCGTATCCGCTCACCCAGTCGAAGTTGGGGTCGGTCGCGCCACGCTCGATATAGCCAGGCCAGGCGACGATATCGACGACACCCTCCGGCTCACCGATGGATTGCAGCGACCCGGCCTCGGCCGGGACCGTGGGAAGAGAGACCAGCAGGGCCGCCCCCAAGACCGGTACCGCCAAGGCTTTCAAAAAGTCGGACATGAAGAGACCCTCCCTATTCATTGTGTTTGCAATTTCTCGTATCTCTACCGACGCAGAAAAACTACTCCGCAAACGATCACAGGCAAACCGGAAACAGCGATCGCGCGGGCTCAGCCGGCGATATAGCTCAGATGCGCGACCAGTCCCGCATCGGCCCGCCAGCGAAAAAGGCGGCAGGCTGGTGGCTCCGCGACCCGCGTCAGTTCGGCCCCCTGGCTGAGGCCGAGGGCGTACTGGTAGCCCGTGCTCGGGGTGACCACCACCAACGCGCCGCACCAGGCAGCCGCGATGTCCCGATGCACGTGGCCGCAGGCAATGGCCTGGATCTGCGGATTGCGGGCGACGATGGCGCCCAAGTCCCCGCCGTTCGCCAGCCCGATGGCATCGAACTTCTCGATACCGATGGCGACAGGCGGATGGTGCATGAAAAGGAGGGTCGGCCGGTCCGGCGCCGATGCCAGACGGCGCTCCAGCCAGGCGAGCCGGGCCGCGCAGAGGAGCCCGCCCTCGCGGCCCGGATCGTGCGTATCGAGAGCGATCAGGCGCAAATCCCCCTGGTCGAGCGCGTAGTGGAGGAAATCCCCATCTTCGGCCGGCATCGCCCCGAGAGGCGTGAAAACCCGGCGGATGAAGGCACGGTCATCGTGATTGCCGGGGAGGACATGGAATGGAAACTGGAGGTCTTGGAGCGTCGCCGCCAGAGCCTCGTAGCAGGCTGGGCTCCTCTCGTCGGCAACCAGATCGCCAGTGATCATGACCAGGGCCGGTCGCGGCCTCAGTGCGTTGAGGTGGCGCACGGCGGCGCGCACCGCCGCCAGGGTGTCGAGGGGCGGGTCCAGGCCCGCGCTTGGATCTCCGGCGTGCAGATCGGTGATCTGAGCGATCAGCATCGGCGTTGCTCCCTAAAGGCTGCGCCTTTCGCGCGAAT
This sequence comes from Kiloniellaceae bacterium, assembly GCA_041552375.1. GTDB lineage: Bacteria > Pseudomonadota > Alphaproteobacteria > Kiloniellales > Kiloniellaceae > JAJFGK01. Next base: position 1,488 of record JBFELD010000013.1, read on the forward strand.
GGGACTATAGTTTCATCCTCGGTGCCCATAAGGCCAGGGGTCAAGCAGCGAAGGAACCGACGATGCTTTTTTTCCGCCAGTTGTTCGACCAGGATAGCGCCACCTATACCTACCTGCTCGGTGAGGCTGTCACCCGCCAGGCCGTGCTGATCGATCCGGTCTACGAACAGGCGCGGCGCGACACGGCCTTGCTGCAAGAGCTGGGCCTTTCCCTGGTCTATACCTTGGAAACCCATGTCCACGCCGATCATGTGACCGGAGGGTGGCTCTTGAAGGAGCAGCACGGCAGCCGTATCGCCCTCTCGGGTGCGAGCGGCGCCCAAGGCGCGGATCGCCTGCTTCACCGGGGTGACAAGGTCGAGTTCGGCAACCGGTTTCTCGAGGTGCGGGAGACACCTGGCCACACCGACGGCTGCCTGACCTACGTGCTCGACGACCGAAGCAAGGCCTTCACCGGCGACTGTCTCCTCATCCGCGGCAGCGGGCGCACCGATTTTCAGGAAGGTAATCCAGTCACCCTCTATCGCTCGGTGCACACGCAGATCTTCAGCCTGCCCGACGATTGCCTGCTCTATCCAGGGCACGACTACCGCGGCCTGACGGCGACCAGTGTCGCCGAGGAAAAGCGCTTTAATCCGCGCCTCGGCGGCAAGTTGAGCGAGAACGATTTCGCCGGCTACATGAACAACTTAGGCCTACCGCATCCCAAGAAGATCGACATCGCCGTGCCGGCCAACCTGAAATGCGGCCGGCCCGAGCACGACATCAGAGCCGAGAGCGAGCCCGACTGGGCGCCCTTGACCTATACCTTCGCAGGTATTTGGGAGATCGAGCCACGCCCGCTGGAAGACCGCCTCGCCGAAGTGCAGGTCATCGACGTCCGCGAGCCGGACGAATTCCAGGGGCCTCTCGGGCATATTCACGACGCCAAGCTGATCCCGCTGGGCGAGCTGTCGGAGCGCACCGAGGAAATATCCCGCGACAGGCCCGTGGTCACGGTCTGTCGGGCCGGCGGGCGCTCGGCCCATGCAACGGCCATTCTGCGCCGTGCCGGGTTCGAGAAGGTCGCAAATCTGACCGGCGGCATGATCCGCTGGCACGCCGAGCGCTGCCCGGTGGAGGGGATTGTCGAGCTACCCGGCGCCTGAGCGGCCGGCCACGCTCATGCGCCCTGGAGGGTCTCGTCCAAGGAAACCTCGCATTCGCTGTAGTTCGGCTTCCAGTTCGTCGAGTTGATCTCGGCCCAGGTGCGGACCTCCGGGTCCATGCGGCCGACGATGGTCTTCAGCTCGGATCGGGCAAATCCATGACCGCCGGCGATGGCCAGCCGGTACCAGGTGTAGGCCTTCATGTCGTTGCGCTCGACCGGCTCCCAACCATCCTTGTAGGCACGCGCCAGCAGGAGCTGCGCTTGTGGATGCCCTAAATTGGCGGCGGTGCAGAGAAAGATCCAGCCATCGCTCATCTCATCGCTGCGCAAATAGGCGGCGAAGGCCTCATGAGCGTCATTTTCCTCGGGATCGGGTTCCGGCTTGGACATCGTCTGCGCGAAGACCAATGCTTCGGACTGGGCGAGTTGAGCCTCGCGCCATTCCCGCTCGCATTCCGCCAAGCCTTGCTGAGAGCAATCTTTCGTTTCTTCGTCGTCCTGGACGCTGGCCACGGCCGCGCCCTTGACCACGGTCGAGGCGACAGACAGCGCGGCAAGAGGGCCGCAGGCTACAAGCAGGGCTTGCAGCGCAGCGACGATGACGATCACGATGCCTGTTTGGCGCATGGGTTGAAAGCCGTGGTTTTCAAATCTCACCAAGTCTAGAAATATGTCATCGACAAGAGGTCAACAACCTTAAGAAATGGTTGACCGCGGCCAATGGGCGACAGGATAAGGGGCGAAATGGCATGATCGACCTCAGCGAAAAGACGGTTTTGGTCACCGGCGGGTCGCGCGGGATCGGCGCGGCCACCGTGCGTGCGCTCGCCGAGGCCGGCGCCGAGGTGGTGCTGCACTTCAATGCCGCGCGCGAACGGGCCGAGGCGCTCAGCGCCGAAATCGGAGCCGATCGCTGCCATCTGGTGCAGGCCGATCTGGCCGAGCCCGGGGCTGCGACACGGCTTTGGCGCACGGCATCGAGCCACGTTCCGCGCATCGACGTGCTGGTCAACAACGCCGGCGTATTCGACGCGACCTCGGTCGACGACCCCGACGACGCGTGGCGGGAGACCTGGCAAAGGGTCTTGCAGATCAACCTCATCGCCGCCGCCGATCTTTGCCGGGAAGCCATCGGGAGCTTTCGTTCCCAAGGTGGCGGCAAAATCATCAACATCGCCAGCCGAGCCGCCTTTCGCGGCGAGGTCCCCGAGCAGATGCCTTATGGCGCCTCCAAGGGTGCCCTTATCACGCTGACCAAGACCATCGCCCGCGGGTTCGCGGCCGACGGCATTCTCGCCTTTGCCATCGCGCCCGGCTTCACGGAAACCGAAATGGTCTCGGCGAATGTCGACCCGCAGACGCTCGGCGCCGTCATCGCCGACATTCCGCTGGGCGAGATTGCCGATCCGCAGGAGATCGGCGCCCTCGTCGCCTTTCTCGTGTCCGATCACGCGCGCCACCTGACCGGTGCCACTTTCGATGTGAACGGCGCCTCCTACGTCCGGTAGGCGGGTGAACATCACGCCAAGTGCCCACGCTTCCAATAGAAGCGGGCGCCATGTTCCGTCGATAGGCTGTGGTCCGTGCCCGGCGGGAACCGCGCCCAGGATCCGGCCCGATAGGCGGCATGCTCGTCCGCCAGATCTCCTTCGAGCAAAAACAGTTCGGCTCCGCGCGGATGGGTCCGCGCCGGCAGGAGGGTCGCCGGCTTCAACCGCACGAGATCGATGCGCTCGGAATGTCCCTCCTCGTGATAGAGCGGCAAGAACTCAGCGCCCGCGGCATGACCCGGATGCCAGTCCGTATCGGCGGTTTGCACGGTGATGTGGCGGCGGTGCAAGCCGGGGTACTGGCGAAGCTTGACGAAGAGCGTGCAGCCCGCCTCGGAAAAAGGCGCATGCACGAAACCCTCCGGGTTCAGGAGAAAGCTCCCGACCGGATAATCCCCGCTTTCGTCCGAGAACACACCGGCGAGTACCAGGATCTCTTCGCCATCCGGGTGCGGATGCGGTGAAAAGCGGCTTCCAGCATCGTAACGCACGACCGAGGTCACCCGGCTTCTCTCGGGGTCACCGGCAAGGTCGAGGCGCTTGCGCCACACGCCCTTGCTGGGACTGGGCTGCCACTCCATGGCATCGCTGTGCATGACCACGAAGCGCGAGAAGTCCGTGTTCAAGCCATGGGCCATCGCGCCACCTTCCTATCGGGTTCGGCTATCTGTCTCGCCATACGTCCTCATCCTTATTAGGTAGGTCTCGACGCGAGGGCGATCAATTCGCTCTTGGCAGCGGAGAGGACGTTTTTGCTTTCCTCGGTGCGGAGGGCGGACCCGTCCCCTCGGTATCGAGGCAAACCGAGCGAAGCCAGGCGAATGCGACGATCCCGGCGATGATATTGGCCAAGGACCCCGCGGCGAAAACGCCGAACAGCCCCAAGAAAGGCGCGCTCAGATAGGCAAGCGGAAGGGTGAGCACCAACATCCGCAGCACCGAGACGACAACCGCACGGCCCGGCAGTCCGAGCCCGTTGAAAGCGGCGCTGCAGACCATGACCACGCCGGCGGCGCCATAGCTGATCGGCATCACCCAAAGATAGTGCTGCGCCACCGTGACCACCTGCGCCTCATCGCTGAAGAGGCCGGCGACGGCACCGCCGACAAGCGCCAGGATCAACGCCGTGACGACCCCGGATAGAAAGCAGAAACGCACGCTGATCGTCACCGCCTGGCGCACACGATCCAGCTTTCCGGCACCCAGGTTTTGCCCGACCACCGGTCCGATGACCGCCGAAAGCGCGTAGTAGAGCACCAGCGTCACACCTTCGATGCGCGTGGCGACACCGAACCCCGCCACGGCGTCGCTGCCGAAGGTGGCCACCAAGGCGACCACCACCCCCATGGTCAAAGGGATGATCACGTTGGTCCCGGATGCGGGCAGACCGACATGGAGGACCCGCCGCCAGCAGGTCATGAGCTCGCCCACACCCGCCCAGCGCCAATCCAGCAGCTCGCGGCGCCAGAGAAAATGGATCAAGATCGCCACGAGCAGACCTCGAGAGGCGACGGTGGCGATGGCGGCACCGGCGATCTCCAGGCGCGGCGCACCGAACCAGCCGAAGATCAGGATCGGGTCTATGACGATGTTCAAGAGTGATGCGAGGACCATCAAATAGCCGGGAAGACGGGTCTCACCGATGGATCGCAAGATCGATATTGCGCTCATCGACAAGATGATGAAGCCAAGGCCCGGATACCAAATGGCCATATAGGCGCGGATATCGGGGAGTAGTTCGGGCTCGGCGCCCATGGCCGTGAAAAGCGGCTCGATGGTGACCATCCCGAGCAAAGACAAGGCGGCCGAAAATAGCACCGCGAACAACAGCGCCGCGCTCGCCAGGCGCCGCGACCCGGCGCCGTCACCAGCACCGATGGTACGAGACAGCACGGAGGAGATGCCGGCCCCCAGGCCGACCGAGAGATTGATGACCAGAAACACCACGGGAAAGGTGAAACTGATCGCGGCCAACGGGCCGGTGCCGAGCTGCCCGACGAAGTAGGTATCGGCGGCGTAGAACGCAACAGCCGAGAGAATGCCAAGCATCATCGGCAAAGCCATATCCACCAGGTGTCGGTGGATCGGACCTTCGGTCAGCTTGGCGTGTTTGGCGGCCGCGGTCATGGCGCGCTTTTCGGACTCCGCTCGCGAGTGGCAGGCGGCATCCTAGAGGAGATCAAGGGCTCTTGAAATCGCTCAAGCGCGCGCCGGCGGCCTCATCCTCGGGCAACCGGCGCCGGGACATCAGGCGCCGTCGGGCGGCACCCACTCATCCTGCTCGCGGCCCTTGCTCTGCTCTTTGTCCCAGCTATAGGTAAAGCGGGTCATGCCCAAGTCCTCGCTGCGCGGGGCCAGGTGCAAGCAGGCCTCGTGGATCAGCTCTTCGGAGAGCTCTGGGTCACGGCCTTCGAAGCGGCAGGCATGGTAGATCTGCCGCAGGATGAACTTGGGTTGGTAGAACGCCAGCGGCTGCTCGAAGCGCTCGGTCACCTCGTTCATGACGTATCGGCCGATGTCGTCATCGTAGTCGATGCCCATCGACGAGGACTCGATGCGGAACGTCTCCAGATACTGGTCGGGGCTTGGTGCCGGCACGCCGAGCTTATAGGGAATACGGCGCAGGAAGGCCGGATCCATGATGTCCTCGGGCATCAAGTTGGTCGAGAAGATCAAAAGCTCGTCGAAGGGAATCTCGAAGGTCTTGCCGGTGTTGAGGGTCAGGTAATCGACCCGCGTCTCCATCGGACCGATCCAGCGATTGAGGAGATCGTCGGGCCGCACCAATTGTCGGCCCAGGTCATCGATCACATAGGTCCCACCGATCGCCTTCATATGCAGCGGCGCCTCGTAGAAGCGGGCGTGAGGATTGAAATTCAGGTCGAGCATGGCAAGGGTCAGCTCACCGCCGGTGATCACCAGCGGGCGCTTGCAGGCGACCCAACGCCGGTCGACGCTCTCGGTCCGGATCGAAACGTCATCCTTGGCGGCCATTCCCGTGAGGTCCTCGGAGAGGTCCTCCATCGGCTCGTGAAGCGTCGGATCGAAAACCTTGATGACTTGCCCGTCGATCTCGATGCAGTAGGGAATGTGGATGATGTCGGTGAAGACATGGCCCAGGATGCTGGCGATGGTGGTCTTTCCGTTGCCGGGCGAACCATAAAGCAGCACCGAGCGGCCGGAATTCACCGCCGGACCCAGAGACCGGATCATCGACTTCGAGATCACCAGATCCGATAGGGCCTTTATCAGGTTGTCCGGCGCGACCTGCTCTTCGGTGACCCTTTGCCGTTCGACTTGGCGATGAAAATCAGCCAAGGAAACCGGCGCCGGCCCGACATAGAGTGATTGGTCCAATGCATCGGTGGCCCATTGCCGGCCCCGCTCGGTGATGCCGTAGCGGAACTCCGCGCTCAAGCGCTGGCCGGCGGACCCTAGAACCTCCAGGACCCCTCTCTCCTTGGCCTCTTCCAGAAGCTCGTTGACGACCGAAAGCGGGAGCTTCAAGGCGAACGAGAGCTGTGAGGCGCTCTCGAGCCCACGGACGTACACCGTCTTCAGCAGCAAACGCAGCAGGCTGTTGAGTTCTATCTCGGTATCGGCAACGGACTTGGGCGGCGGACAACGGTCTCGAATGACCGGCTGATTGATCGGGGTATCCATCAATGCTGACCTCAAAAGGGGGTGACCCGAAACGACCGCGCCTCGACCACGAGACCGGTCTCGCCTTCGATCAATAACAACTAAGGGTTAACCATAGGTTAGAGTAACGCCTCGAACGTGTATTCGAAAGCATCACGTCCCTTGCCGCCGCGGAAGGGCGCCGGCCGGTCAATTGTCGCCGTTTTCGCCGCTGGTGCTCTGTCCGCCATCGTCTGCGAGCAGGTGGCGCTGGAGCATAAAGACCTGGCTCGCCGCGAACGCGACCGTCAGGCCCAGTATGCCGAAAACCTTGAAGGTAACCCAAAAATCGGTGGTCTGCGTGCGCCAGACGATCTCGTTCAAACCCGCCATCACCGCAAAGAACAAGGCGAAACGAAGCGTGAGCTTGCGCCAACCGGCCTCGTCCATTTGCCAGGCCGCGCCCAATAGGGGTTTCAGCAGCGGCTTGCCGGCGAGAAGACCGCCGAACAGCACGACGGCGAAGATGGCCTGGACGATGGTGGGCTTCATCTTGATGAAGGTCTCGTCCTCGAGCCAAAGTGTCAGCCCGCCGAAGACCGCTACCACGCCGGCGGTGATCATCGGCATGAGCGGCAGGCGCCGCTCGAACCCCCACGCCAGCGCCAGCGCCACGGCCGTGGCCGCGATCAGCGCGCCGGTGGCCACGAACAGGCCATAGCCGAAATAGGCGGCGAAGAAAACGGCCAGTGGCCCGAATTCCGTTACCGGCTTCAACCACTTTGGTCCGGCCGGTGCCGCGGCCTTATCCTTCGCACCCATCGTCATATTCGCTTTTCCATCAAGATTTCGGTGTCTTGGTGCCGTTCAAGGCCCAATCATAATCATGGTCGTCGATCCGGGTCACCCCCGACAATCGCTGGCGCAATTCCGGCCCCGCATAGCTGCGAAGGTGTGCCAGGATCCCGGCGTCGCTACCGCCGAAATCTTCCTCATACCAGGCATAGAGGCTCGAAACCGCAATCCCTTTCTCGGTCGGCCAGACGGCGCGGGGCGAATTGATGAAAGCGTGCGCCGCGCTCTCGAGCATCTCTTCCATAAGGTCGGGCGAAAAGGCCTGCGGCTGAAGATTGGGGCACCCCATCGCCGCACAATTGAGCGCGTAGTGCAACCGGGGGTCCGGCCAGATCGGCCGCAGGATTCGATGCTCGATATCGTTGAGGCTCACCTCCTCACCCTCGATGATGAAAAGCTTCTTTCCCCATGGGCCGACACCGAATATCCCGGGAGAGATGTCAATGTCGCGGATCGACTCCACCGGGTAATGGGCCAGCACCACGTCGACCGTTGCCGCGTTGTAAAGATTGATCCAGTAGGCGAGCTGTTCTTCCTTGCTATAGCGGCGGATCGGAACGCTCTCGAGGCTCTTCACATAGGCGCTCAGGGCCTGACGATCCGACGGTGAGACCGCGGCATAGCGGAACCGATTGACCCCATCGGCCGCGACCGAGAGGTAGCGCATCAAGAGACGGCCCCAGGGGCCATGGTCGATCGTCGTTGTGGAGTAGGGATCGTGCTCGATCCAATGCTCCCAGAGCTTCTTGCTGGGAATGAAGAGCGACTCGAAGGACGAGAGCCCCATGAGCCAAAACCCGGCCACGGCAACCGCACCCGTCCGCAGCAGGGCGCGCCGGCCCCTTATCGAGGAATTCACCGTCGATCGCTTTTTCACCACACCTCGCAATCGGCCCCGATGCCTAACGGCTTTGACGGTCGGCCGGCCCTCGTGACCTTGGCCCCTTGCCTCGGCCCCCGCGACGATAGATGGGGTCAGCCACCGAAGGATCAATCCGCGGATGCATAAACATAGCGTGAACGCACGCTTCGTGTAACATCGTCTTGTTTCCCGATCGCCCGCGTTGGATATCGGGTCGGCGCCAGGCCGTGCCCCTTGTCATGCAGCAGTTTCCGGAGCCGAGCATGTCGGACCCACCCATCACAGTCGGCGAGCCGCCTTTAAGTCATGGCCTGCCCCGCGATCAGATCACCCAGGCCCTGACCCGCGGCGCCGCACGCATGCTCTTCGAGCTCGGCTACGCCTCGCTTACCGAGTTCACTCTGAAATCGGGCCGCCGGGCCGATCTCATCGGCCTGGATGCCAAGGGAACCATCGCCCTCATCGAGGTGAAATCGAGCCTGGAAGACTTCCGTAGCGACAACAAGTGGCCGGAGTACCTCGACTATTGCGACCGGTTTTACTTCGCCGTGCCGGAGTTCTTCCCGCAAGAGGTCCTGCCCGAGGACATCGGTCTTATGGTTGCCGACCCCTTCGGCGCCGCGGTCCTGCGCGAGGGCCCCCCGATGCCGCTGAACGCCGCCCGGCGGCGCTCGATCCTGCTCAAGTTCGCTCACACCGCCGCACGCCGCCTGGGCAGCCTGGAGCGGGCGGCGTCCTGAAACCTCCATCCATCAGGAGCGTGCGTCAAAAGCGAGGCGCATGCTTGGCGAGGATGCGCTGGAGGGTGCGACGGTGCATGCGGAGCCGCCGGGCCGTTTGCGAGACATTTCGATCGCACTGCTCGTAGATGCGTTGGATGTGCTCCCAACGCACCCGGTCGGCGCTCATCGGTTGGTCGGGTGGCGGCGGCAGGTTGTCGTCGCGCTCCAGCAAGGCGGCCTCGACCTGATCGGCATCGGCGGGCTTGGCCAGATAGTCGGCGGCTCCCAGCTTCACGGCCGCCACAGCCGTCGCGATATTGCCATATCCGGTCAGGATGACGGCCCGCACGTCGGCCCGAACCGCCCGCAGGTCCCGCACCACGTCGAGCCCCGAGCCGTCTTCCAGCCGCAGGTCGACGACCGCGAAGGCCGGCCGCAAGCGCAGCGCCAGTTCCGTGCCTTCGGCGACACTATAGGCGGTGCTCACCGTAAAGCCGCGCTCGCCCAAAGCCCGTGCCAAGCGGTCGCAGAGGCGCGGATCGTCGTCGACCACGATCAAGCTGCGCTCGCCGGCGCGATCCAAAGCCCGGGACATCATCCCGTCGCCTCCGTTTTGACCTGCGCGACCATAGACGGTTCGATGCCCTGCGGCCAGACCACCTCCACCACCGCACCACCGCGCGCGCGATTGCCGAAGGTGAGCCGAGCCCCGCAGGCGCCCAGCAACGTCCGGGCGATAAAAAGACCCAGACCCAGGTGCGTCTCGTCGCCTCCGCGTGGCCTGGAGGAGTAGAACGGCTCGCCGAGACGACTGCGCGAGGCCAGATCGAAGCCCGGTCCGTCGTCCTCGACCAGGAGCGTGATCCGCTCGCCTTCCCAATCGAGAGTGAGCACGATCTCATGGTCGGCGAACTGCACGGCGTTTTGGACCAGCATGGCGAGACCTTGAAGCAAGCCCGCGCTCGCCTCCACGGAAGGGGGATCCTCACCGCGTTCCTCGAGCGGCAACGCTCGAATCTCGATCGGTGTCTTCTCGCTTTCAAAATTACCGGCCGTCTCTTCCAAAAGAGCGGTGAAGGGCACCGGTTCCGGGGCCAGCTCGGCATCCGCTGGGCGGATCGCGATCCGTGAGAGAATCTCCTGGCAGCGCGCGCTCTCGCTGCGCAGCAGCGTCAAGTCCTCGCGCAGATCGCTGTCCTCCGCCAGGCGACGCTCAAGCTCGCGGGCGACGACTGCGATCGTCGATAGCGGGCTGCCCAGCTCATGCGCCGCCGCCGCCGCCAGGGCTCCCAAGGCCGCGGCCTTTTGCTCGCGCGCAAGAGCGAGTTGCATGGCGGCATTGGCTTTGGACAGGGTGGCCGCTTCTCGCGCGGTCATGCCTCCATACATGGCGATAAAGCCGACCGCGATCACCAGCGCCACCCAGAGGGCGGCAAAATACGGCGGGCTCCCGGTCAACATCCCCGCGCCGCCGGGAAGCGGCAGAAAGACGTATGCCAAGACGGTCACCAAGATCATTGCCAGGCCGGCGACAGCGAGGACATATCGGCGGTCCAGGGCCCAGGATGCTACCGCCACCGGCGCCACGAGGAACAGCGAGAAGGGATTGCCCAGCCCGCCTGTCAGACCGAGCAGGAGCGCGAGCTGCACCAGATCGAAGGCCAGCATCGCCGCCGCCTCGCGCTCGCCCAGCCAAGCGGAGCTGGGCCGCGCGACCGAGACAGCCACGTTGACCGCGCCCGAGAGCAGCACCACCGCCATGGCGGGGATCAGCGGCAGCGCGAGGTCGAGCCCGAAGTAGACGACGACGAGGGCCACGGTCTGGCCGATCAAGGCCAGCCACCGCATGGTCACCAGAGTGCCGAGCCTAAGGCGTGGTGCCGGCGTTACGGACCGCGGCCCGCCGGGAGGAGCTGTCGTGTGATCGGTCATGGACGCAATTGAGACCCCGCGGGCCTCGCTTGGCAAGATACGAGGCCTTCATGCCCCAAACCCCCAGAGGGTTACGGCGTGCTGACGCCAGCCTCGGCGAAGGTCGCCATGTCGCGGTGACAGGCCACGGCGGCCTTGAGAAGAGGGATGGCGAGCGCGGCACCCGAGGCCTCGCCCAGGCGCATGCCGAGATCGAAAAGGGGGTCCTTGCCAAGCCGCCGAAGCAAGGCCACGTGCCCCGGCTCGACCGAGCGGTGGGCCACCTGGCAATGGTCGATCGTGGCGGGGTCGATCTTCGCGAGCACGGCGGCGGCCGCCGTGCAGGCATAGCCGTCCAACAAGACCGGCGTGCGGGCCATGCGCGCAGCGACGATCGCGCCCGCGATCGCCGCCAGCTCCAAGCCGCCCAAGCGCCGCAATGCTTCCAGCGGATCGGTCAAGGCCGCGCCATGAAAACGCACCGCCGTCTCGACCAGCTCGGTCTTGCGGGCCAGCGTTCGGTCGTCGATACCGGTGCCCCGGCCGACCCAATCGACGGCCTCACCCCCGAAAAGAGCCAGGCAGAGAGCGGCCGCGCTGGTGGTGTTGGCGATCCCCATCTCGCCCAACGCGAGAACGTCAAGTCCCTCCTCAACCGCCGTCATCCCGTAGGCGAGCGCCCGGGCGCAGTCCGCCTCGCTCATCGCCGCCGTCTCGGTGAAGTCGGCGGTGGGGCTATCGAGGCCCATTTCATAGACGCGCAAGTCGGCATCCGCCAATCGGCTCAATTGGTTGACCGCAGCACCCCCGGCGATGAAGTTTTGCACCATTTGGGCCGTCACCGCCGCCGGATAGGCGGAGACGCCACGAGCGGAAATCCCATGATTGCCGGCGAACACCGCGATACGCGGATGATCCAGCTTCGGCAGATCGCGCCCCTGCCAGCGCGCCAACCAGACGGCCAGATCCTCCAGCCTGCCGAGCGAGCCAGGCGGCTTGGTCAGCTCGGCCTGGCGCGCGCGCGCGGCCTCGCCGGCGGCCTTGTCGGGGCCGGGCAGGCGCGAAAACACTTCGCGGATCTCCGCAAAGCTTGCCGCCATGTCTTGATCGGGCATGGGTTCGCGATCCTTGGAGATGTGCGGCGCGACCGGATCCTCTTCCAGTCGAGGCTTGCCAAATGGCCGGCGCCCCGCTTTATAACGGCTGCGTTTCCGGACGGCAAAAGCTTCTCTCATGGACGACAGCTCCACACCCCGAGCCTGGCTCGAAGATCTACGCCTCGCCATCGCGTTCTCAACGCGGCTTCCGCTCGTCGGGTCCGGCGCGGCGCCGGGGCGTGACCCAGGGCGCATCCGCCGGGCACTACGCATGGCGCCCTTGGCCGGACTGCTGGTGGCTCTGGTCGTCGCCGCAGTCCTGGCGATCCTCGACGGGCTGTCGCTGCCTCCCCTGGCCGCCGCGTTGATCGCTGTGGCAGCCGGCTTTTGGGTCACCGGTGGCCTGCACGAGGACGGGCTGGCCGATACCGCCGACGGCCTGGGCGCGGTGGCCAGCCGCGCGCGGCGCCTGGAGATCATGCGTGATAGTCGGGTCGGCACCTTTGGTGCGGTAGCCCTGGTTCTTTCTTTCGGCCTGCGGGCGATGGCGCTGGCCGAGATCGAGGCCGGGGCGGCGGCGCTGGCCGCGCTGGTCGCCGCGCACGGCCTGTCGCGGGCGCTGTTCCTGCCAGCCATGATGCTCACGATACCGGCCAGAGCGGACGGACTCTCAGGCCGACTGCCGGCGCCCCGCCCCGGCGAGACGTTGGTGGCGGTCGGTCTCGGCTTGGGTTTGACTGTCGTCGCCCTTGGCCCAACGCTCGCGCTCGCCTGCGTTATCGCGACCGTGATCGTCAGCGCCGTCGTCATCCTGATTGCCCGGGCGAAGCTCGGCGGCTATACCGGCGATGTTCTAGGTGCATTACAGCAGGTGGGTGAGATGGCACTGCTTTTGACGATTGCGAGCCTTTCATGAGCGAGACCCGTTGGTGGTGGATCCGTCACGCGCCGGTCACCGGACACGAGGGGCGTGTCTACGGCGCCAGCGACGTTCCGTGCGATGTCTCGGCGCGGGACGTCTTTCAACGCCTGGCCGGGCGATTGCCCGCCGACGCGCTCTGGGTGACCAGTCACCTGCAACGCACGTCGCAAACCGCCGAGGCCATCCGCACCGAGATGTCGCCCGAACAAGCGGCCACGCCACTGCCGGTCGCTCGTCTGGCGGAGCAGAATTTCGGCGACTGGCAAGGCATGAGCCGTGCCGATCTGGCCGAACGGCGCGACGGCGCCTGGCACCGCTTTTGGCTCGCTCCGGCGCACGAGCGCCCGCCGGGCGGCGAATCCTTCGAAGACGTCGTCGAGCGTGTGAGCAA
>JBFELD010000014.1:0-14276 GCA_041552375.1 Kiloniellaceae bacterium
CGTGTCTCCATGAAGCGGCGTACCACCACCTCGTCGCTGCAATCGATGAATAGGAGCGTCGGCTTGGGCGCCAGGACCTGCTCCAGCCTATCCAACTGCTCAAGAAAGGGCCGCGCGGCGAAGTTGTGCGTTCGAATGTCCAGCCCCACCGCAAGATCGCGGTCGACACCGCCGCGCACGATAAGATCCGAAAGCATATCGAGTGGCAGATTGTCGATCGCCTCGTAGCCCACATCCTCGAGTATCTTGAGCGTCGTCGAGCGGCCGGCACCGGAGAGACCGGAGACCAAGACGATCGCGTTCGAGGAAGTCTCGCCATTGCCAGGCCTGTCCTCGCGAACCGCGGCTCGATGTTCATCCGGTACGCGCGCCTCGCGGTTGCGCGTGCCCAGAACATCCGCCAGCGCCATCTCGATCTTAATCGGAGCCGAAACCTCGAAGGGGTCGCAACGGATCACCGGAAGCTCCCGTCCGGCGATCACCTCGCGGCGCGCTTGGGGAAGGCGTTCTATTTCCTCTCCCGGTTCGAGGTCCACCACAAGCCGAAGAGGCACGAGCCCCACTCTCGGCAGCGCCTTGATGCCAAGCCCACGCACTTCCAAACGGCCTTGGATAGGTGCGGGCGCATCGACGACGAGATCGTCTCCCTGGGTGCTAAGCTCGCTCTGGTCGTCACTGACCAGCGACCAGCCTCTATCGATCAAGCGCAATGCCAGGTCGGATTTGCCCGCACCACAAGCCCCCCGCAACAGCACCGCGGCGCCGTGGCGCGCAACCGTCGTGGCATGGATCAGTTCGCTTGTCATCGCACTCTAATAGCATCACTGGCTGGGGTCGGAGTCCATACCCAAGCTCCAGCAGCGCCTCTAGGGCAGCGTCACGATGAACCGCGCTCCTTCCACCCGGCCATCGGCCCCCAATCGGTTTTCGGCGCGAATCTCGCCGCCGTGCGCCTCGATGATCTGCTTGGAGATCGATAGCCCGAGGCCCGAATGGGTGCCGAACTTTTCGGTCGCCGGGCGCTCGCTGTAAAAGCGGTCGAACACCGCCTCAAACTTGCCTTCCGGCAACCCCGGGCCCTCGTCCTCGATCACCACCTCCAAAGCACCTTCCAAGCGCCGGGCGCGCAGCAAGATGGTTCCGCCCGGCCGGCTGAAGGTGATGGCGTTGGCGATGATGTTACGGAAGACTTGACCCAAGCGCCCTTCCAATCCTCCGATACGAAGCGGCTCTCCCATCGGCAGGTCGAGTTCGAATCGGGGCTTTTTGCCATCCACCTCGGCCACGCCCGACATGTCATGGACCTCGACCAAGGTCCGCAACAAGAGACCGATGTCGACGTCCTCCATCTCGGCCCGCGAGAGCTCCGCATCCAATCTGGAGGCATCGGAGATGTCGCTGATCAGCCGATCCAAGCGCTCGACATCCTCGACGATGATGCTCATCAGGCGCCTTTGCTGTTCGGGGTCTTTGACCCGGGCCACCGTCTCGACCGCGCTGCGCAACGAACTCAAGGGATTTTTGATCTCATGGGACACGTCGGCGGCGAAGCCTTCGATAGCGTCGAGCCGCTGCCAGAGCGCCTCGGTCATCTCGCGTAAGGCCGCGGACAGCTCACCGATCTCATCACCGCGCGCGGTGAAGTCGGGGATCTCGAACTTTCGGCCCTGTCCATGGCGCACCTGATCGGCCGCGCGGGCCAGGCGATGCATCGGTCTGGCGATGGTCCCGGCCAAATAGAACGAGAGCATCACCGTCACCGCAAGCGCGATGGCAAAGACGATGAGGATGTCGCCACGCCGCGCCTCGACCGCCCGTTCCACCTCGTCGGCGTCCTTGGACAGCATGAGCGCGCCCAGCACTTGCCGATAGCGCCTGACCGGCACCGCCACCGACAAGATCACGCCGCGGCGGCGGTCAGCGCGCACCCTGCCGCCACTCTCCCCGGTCATGGCCGTCTCTACCTCGTCGTAGTCGGTTGAGCGCTGAATTTGGTTCTCTTTGTAGCTCGGAAGGTTCTGGTCCCCGGGAAAAAGCGCGCGGAGATCGTCATAGAATTGGCCGATGTGAGTGACGATGCCCGATTTCGGCGGATCCAGCTCGACAACCTGAATCCGGGCACCGGCACCGGTCAGGGCGAAGCTGTCGGCGACCATCTCGCCGGTGCGCGCGAAAACCCGCGCGCGCACGCCGGTGTCGGAAAAAAGGACGCGCATTTGCTGACGGGTCGCGAAGGGATGCAGATAGTCGGTTCCCGTCTCGTCGACCAGCGCGGCGACGTTGACCAAGGAGAGCGCGAAGGCACGTCCTTGTACTTCGAGCGCATCAAGCTCGGACACGATAAGGCTGGCGCGGTATTGGTCGAGGTGAAGCAACCCGAGGATCGGGATCAACAGGGCCGCCATGTTGATGATCAAGACACGCCGCGTCAGCGGCGAGCGCCAACCCTTCAACCGCCGACGCGTGCGCGGTGTCGACACTCCACGATACTTCTCGGTCTTCTTACGGCTTTTGCCGGCCATACCTCGCGCGCGTCCACGGCTGGACGACGGACGCGCCACCCCTCTGCCAAAACCCCGAAGCTCAGCTATCCTTGTAGCGATACCCTACACCGTAAAGTGTTTCGATCTGCGCGAAGTCGTCGTCCACGATCTTGAATTTCTTGCGCAGACGCTTGATGTGGCTGTCGATCGTCCGATCGTCAACGTAAACCGATTCTCCATAGGCCGCGTCCATCAACTGGTTGCGGTTCTTCACATGGCCCGGGCGCTGCGCCAGGGACTTGAGGATGAGAAATTCGGTGACGGTCAGATTGATCGGCTCGCCCTTCCAGGTGCACAGATGCCGGCCCGGATCAAGCATGAGGTCGCCGCGGGTGACCGGCGCTTCGCCTGCCTGCGGCTCGGTCGATACCCGTTCGCGGCGCAACAGGGCGCGAATGCGCTCGATCAGCAAGCGCTGCGAGAAGGGCTTGGTGATGTAATCGTCCGCCCCCATCCTCAGCCCCAGGACTTCGTCGATCTCCTCATCCTTGGAGGTCAGGAAGATCACCGGCAGGTTGGACCCCTTGCGTAGATTTGACAGCAACTCCATGCCGTCCATGCGCGGCATTTTGATGTCGAGGACCGCCAGATCCACGGGGTTGGTCGCAATACCGCGCAGCGCTTCGGCGCCGTCCTGGTAGCCTCGGACCTTGAACCCCTCGTCTTCCAAGGCCATGGTTACACTGGTCAAGATATTGCGGTCGTCGTCAACCAAGGCGATGGTCGGCTGCATAACCTGTTTCTCCTCATCCTTCGCTTGCCGCAAGTTCGCCTCCTCGCCAGCGCTAACACCGACCCGACATTGACTGCACGGATGGGCCGACGATCTTGCAACACACTAACTTACCATAATCTCAACGATCGACGGGGTTTATGGCAGGAATTGGGCGTCGGTAAGACTTTCCCAGGGACGGTCGCGCAGCTATACGGGGCATCGTACGTTCACTTCCAGACCATCATGCCACAGCGGTAAGCTCACTTGGAGTTCCCTGTTGCACAAAGTGACGCGGATGGAAATAATGGCGGGTTGCCACGGCGATAACCTCGAGACGGAGTGTCAGAATGATCCCCGGGGGCGGTGGTGCGATAATGTTGGAACAAAATTGATAAGGCGCCGATCATGGCGCCACGCTTAAGATATTACGGGAGATGAGGACAGGTGAACAATATTGGACCATTGGTCAGCCGCTATTCGCTGACGAATCATGGCATTGAGACCTGCCGTACGGCCCTTTGGAATCTCAGCGAGCCCGCCCTGTACGAGCACACGATCGGGCGGGGCGAGGGGCAGCTCGCCGACGGCGGCGCGCTGGTCGTACGTACGGGCCAATACACCGGCCGGTCGCCAAAGGATCGGTTCATCGTCGACGATCCCTCGATCACCGCGGATATTTGGTGGGGTGACGTGAATGTGGCTATCGATCGCTCGCGCTTCGAGGATCTGAGGTCGAAAATCCTGTCGCACTTCGCGACGCGCGATCTCTTCGTTCAAGACGTCTATGCCGGCGCCGACCCGGAATACCGGCTGCCGGTACGCGTGGTGAGCGAATCGCCCTGGCACAGCCTGTTCGCGCGCAACATGTTCATCTTGCCGGAGCAAGAGGCACTGGCAAGCTTCGAGCCAAGCTTCACGGTTCTCCATGCCCCCTCCTGCCATGCCAACCCGGCACAGGACGGCACCAATTCCGAGTGCTTCGTCATCATCTCCTTCGCCGATCGGCAGGTGATCATCGGCGGCACGATCTATGCCGGCGAGATCAAGAAATCGATCTTCTCGATTCTGAACTACCTGCTTCCGGCCAAGGGCGTGCTGCCCATGCATTGCTCCGCCAACGTCGGCGCGGGGGGCGATACGGCCATCTTTTTCGGCCTTTCGGGCACGGGAAAGACGACGCTCTCGGCGGACCCGACACGCACGCTGATCGGCGATGACGAGCACGGCTGGTCGGCCACCGGCGTCTTCAATTTCGAAGGCGGCTGCTATGCCAAGGTGATCAACCTCTCGGCCGAGGCCGAGCCGGAAATCTACGCCACCACACGCCGCTTCGGCACCATACTGGAAAATGTCGTCCTGGACCCCGACGGGCGCCGGCTCGATCTCGACGACAACCGTTTCACCGAGAACACCCGCGCCAGCTATCCCCTCGATTTCATCCCCAACGCCAGCCAAAGCGGCATTGGCGATTTGCCGAAAAACGTAGTCATGCTGACGGCCGATGCCTTCGGCGTTCTGCCGCCGATCGCGAAGTTGACGCCGGAACAGGCCATGTACCACTTCCTCTCCGGCTACACGGCCCGGGTCGCGGGCACGGAAAAGGGTATGGGCAACGAGCCTTCGGCCACCTTCTCCACCTGTTTCGGCGCCCCCTTCATGCCGCGCCATCCGTCGGTCTACGCCCGGATGCTGCGCGAGAAGATGGAGCAAACCGGTGCCAGCTGCTGGCTGGTCAACACAGGCTGGACCGGCGGCACCTATGGCGTCGGCGACCGCATGAAGATCGCCCACACCCGCGCCATGCTGAACGCCGCTCTAGAGGGCAAGCTGGCGGGCACCACCACCGTTCGCCATCCCTACTTCGGGCTGCATGTGCCAGAGACCTGCCCCAACGTGCCGCCCGGGGTCCTGGACCCGCGAGGCACCTGGGACGACAAGACGGCCTATGACCGCGTGGCGCGCGACCTGACGCAGCGCTTCGAGGCCAACTTCCGACAGTTCGAGTCCTACGTCGACGACGACGTCAAGGCGGCCGGGATCTACGCGGCCGCTTGAGGCGAGCCGCGGGACCGACCAGGGTAGGCCCCGGACTCCTCCACGCGCGAGCCCTGTCGTGGTATCTCGCTCATGCCGATCGTGATTCTTTTAGGCCTGCTCTTGCTTCTGGCTCTCGTCTTCGGGCCCGGTCTTTGGGCCAAGTACACGCTGGCCAAGCATCGGGGCGACCGCCCGGACATTCCAGGCACGGGAGGCGAGTTGGCCCGGCACCTTTTGGACCTGGCCGGCTTGCCCGATGTCGCCGTGGAACGGGTCCCCCGGGGTGATCACTACGACCCCGTGAAAAAAGCCGTGCGGCTCGAGCCCCATCACCATGACGGCAGATCCCTGACCGCGGTGGCGGTGGCGGCGCATGAGGTTGGCCACGCCCTTCAAGATCGGGACGGATACCGCCCACTCAAAGCGCGGACCGAGCTGGTGCGCTCGACCGCCGCGCTACAGCGTGCCGGCGCCATGATCATCATGGCCTCGCCCTTTCTGGCGCTGCTCTCGCGCTCGCCCTGGATGGGGCTGGTGACCGTGATCGCCGGCGTGTTGACGATCGGCTCCCAGGTGGTGGTTCACCTGGTGACCCTGCCGGTCGAGTTCGACGCCAGCTTCGCCCGCGCGCTGCCGATGCTCGAGCGGGGCCGATACCTCGACCGGCAAGACCTGCCGGCGGCCAGGCGTATCCTGCGGGCTTGCGCGCTCACCTATGTCGCGGGCGCGCTGACCTCGTTGCTGAACCTCGCCCAGTGGATCCGCTTTTTGCGGTGACCGACGCGCGTCGCCTGGAAACCTCTATCGACCCTCGTGATAGCGGCGCGATTCCGCCGGCGCGCCATCACGCTCATCGAGGCCATAGTCACGCAGCACCTGCGCGACCCGAAGGCGGTAGCCGGCGAAGATCCCCGCCCGTCCCTTGGCTTGGGTCGCGCGGTGGCCGGCATGGTTGCGCCAGGCCGCCACCGCCGCCTCGTCTCGCCAGAAGGAGAGCGACAGGAGCTTTCCCGGCTCGGCGAGACTTTGGAAGCGCTCGATCGAGATGAAGCCGTCGACCCCCTCCAACTCGGCACGCAGATCCGCGGCCAGCCCCAGATAGTCTTCCGTCGAGCCTTCGGCAGGCCAGACTTCGAAGAGTACGGCGATCATGGAAAAACTCCTTCAAGACTTTCGAAGCGAAGCTCGCTTCGTGTCCCGAATCAGAAGTTCGCATCGGTCGCGGCAATCGCTGGTCGAACTTCTGTTTCGATAAGGGCACGAGCAACTCCCTTGTGCCTAGTGCGCCTCGGCCCAGTTGTCCCCGACACCGGCGTCGGCGGTCAGGGGCACCGACAACTCCAGCGCCGGCAGGCAGGCATTTTCCATCACATCGCGCACCAGCTCGGCCGTCGCCTCGACCTCGGCTTTCGGCACCTCGAACACCAGCTCGTCATGGACCTGAAGCAGCATGCGCGCCGCTAGCCCGGCCTCGGCGAGCGCCGGGGGAACGCGGATCATCGCGCGCTTGATGATGTCGGCGGCGGTTCCCTGGATCGGCGCGTTGATGGCCGCGCGCTCCGAAAAGTTGCGCCGCGCCGGGTTCTTATCGGCGATGCCGGGCACATGAATGCGCCGGCCGAAAAGCGTGGTCACGAAGCCGCGCTCGCGGGCCTCGGCGCGGGTGCGGGCCATATAATCCTTGATGTTGGGATAGCGCTCGAAATAGGTGTCGATGAAGGCCTTGGCCTCGCTCTGACCGATTCCCAGGTTGCGCGCCAGGCCAAAGGCGGAGATGCCGTAGATGATGCCGAAGTTGATGGCTTTGGCTTGCCGCCGGATCATCGGGTCCATGCCCTCGACGGGCACGCCGAAGACCTGGGCGGCGGTGATCGCATGGATGTCCTGGCCGTCGCGGAAGGCCGCCTTCAAGCCCGGTTCATCACAGATCTCGGCGGCCAGGCGCAACTCGATCTGACTGTAGTCGACGGACAGCAGCCTGGCCCCCTCCTCGGCGACGAAGGCGGTGCGGATCTTGCGCCCCTCCTCGGTTCGCACGGGGATGTTCTGCAAGTTGGGATCGTTGGACGAGAGCCGCCCGGTCGAGGCGACCGCTTGCGAATAGGAGGTATGGACCCGACCGCTCTCCGGGTCGATCTGGTTCTGCAGGGCATCGGTGTAGGTGCTCTTCAGCTTGCTGAGCTGGCGCCAATCGAGCACCCGCGCAGGCAAATCGTGACCCTCCGCCGCCAATACCTCCAGAACCTCGTGCCCCGTCGCGTAAGCCCCGGACTTGCCCTTCTTGCCGCCGGCAAGGCCCATCTCGTCGAACAGGATCTCGCCCAACTGCTTGGGTGAGCCGATGGTGAAGGACCTGCCCGCCAGCTTGTGGATCTGGTCCTCCAGGCCAGCGATGCGCTGGGCGAAATCGTTGGACATGCGCCGCAGGGTGTCATGGTGCACCTTGATCCCGGTTCGCTCCATCTCCGCCAGCACCGCGACCAACGGCCGCTCGATCGTCTCGTAGACCGTGACCAGCCGCTCGCTGACCAGCTGCGGCTTGAGGACTTGATGCAAGCGCAGTGTGACGTCGGCATCCTCGGCGGCATAGTCGAGCGCCTTGTCCAAGGGAACCCGGTCGAAGGTCACCCGCGCGCGGCCAGAGCCGGCCACGTCGGAGAACTTGATGGTCTCGTAATCGAGATGAAGGCGCGCCAGCTCGTCCATGCCATGGCCGTGCAGTCCGCCTTCGAGCACATAGGACAGCAGCATGGTGTCGTCGATCGGCGCAACCGCGACACCCTCGCGCGCGAAGATTAGAGCGTCGTACTTGATGTTCTGACCGATCTTGAGGACGCCGGGATCTTCCAGTAGCGGTTTCAACAGCTCGATGGCCCGCGCCGGTGCGATCTGCTCGGGGACCGGCGCCTCGCCACCGCCGGCCAGGTCCAGCTCGCCCGCCGGCGCCTGCTCGCCCGGCGCCTTGTGGCGCAGCGGAATGTAGCACGCGCGCCCCGGCTTGGTCGCAAGCGAGACACCGACCAGCTCGGCGCGCATGGCATCGAGCGAGGTCGTCTCCGTATCGACCGCCAAATAACCTTGCGCCGCGGCCTCTTCGATCCAGTCTTTCAAAATTGCTTCCTCGACGACCAGCTCGTAGCGGGTCTCGGCCGGCCGGCGCGGATCGGCCGCGGCCGCCGCCTCGCCGTCGAAGGCCGCCCCCAACTGCGCCAGGATCGACTTGAAGGCGTTCTCTTCGAGGAAGGGTCGCAAGACCTCGGGATCGGGTGGATGGAGAGCGAAATCCTCCAGCGGCTCGTCCACCGGCACATCGCGCCTCAAGGTCACCAACTCTTTGCTGACCCGTGCCAAATCGGCATTTTCGATCAGCTTCTCGCGGCGCTTGGGCTGCTTGATCTCCTCGGCCCGGGCGAGCAGGGCCTCCAGGTCGCCGTAATCGGTTATGAGTTGAGCCGCGGTCTTGACGCCGATGCCCGGCACACCGGGAATGTTATCGGTCGAGTCCCCCGCCAGGGCCTGCACCTCGACCACCTTCTCTGGCCCGACGCCGAACTTCTCCACCACTTCGTCATGGCCGATCTGTCGGTTCTTCATCGGATCCAACATGGCTATGCCGTCGTTGACGAGCTGCATGAGATCCTTGTCGGAGGAGACGATGGTGACCTCGATGCCCTGGGCGCGGGCCATCTCGGCGTAGGTGGCGATGATGTCGTCGGCCTCGTAGCCCTGGATTTCGATGGCCGGCAGGTTATAGGCCTTGGTCGCCTCGCGAATGAGGGCGAACTGCGGGATCAGTTCTTCCGGCGGATCTGGGCGATGGGCCTTGTATTCGGGATAGATGTCGTTGCGAAAGGACTTGCGGCCGGCATCGAAGATCACGGCCACGGCGTCGGCATCGCTGTCCGCGATCAGCTTCATCAGCATCTTGGTAAAGCCGAAAACGGCATTGACCGGCGTGCCGTCCGGTCGGGTCATGGGGGGCAGAGCAAAGAAGGCCCTGAAGATATAACCGGAGCCGTCGACCAGATAGAGATGCTTCAGGGGCGGGTCGCTCATGGGGCCGCAGTTTGCCGGAGGTAGGACGACCTGTCGAGCGTCCCGCGCATGCCTCTTAACACCCGATCAATGAGACCCGCGCGCCGGCGTCTCCGGGTTTTCCTCGAGGATGAAGTCGCATCCGCAATAGGGGCAGGAAATATGCCCCTTGCCTTCCATGTTGAGGTAAACCCGCGGATGTCCCAACGGGCCGTCCCCGCCGTCGCAGGCAACGGTTTCACTCTCGACATAGACCTTCTCGGGCGCTTGCATGGCGGTGTAATGCCTCCCGGCCTCGCGGTTGACCACGTATTCGGCCGATGATACCCAAAGGACGGCACCGATCAATCGTTTACCTTGGCGCCACCTGATAGGATTTCAGCCGCTTGCCCGCGACCAGCCGCGGCATGACCGTCGCCGCCAGGAGGCCTGCCCGCCCGTGAACGTACTCGCCACCAATGAGACCGATCTTGACGGGCAGAACACCGATGAGGCTCCGGCCGTGCGTCTGCAAAAGCTCGCCAAGGTTTACAAGGGCACCGGCAAATCTCCCGATAAGCCAGCGCTGATCGACATCGACCTCGCCATCCCTCGTGGTTGCCTCTTCGGTCTTCTGGGCCCCAACGGCGCCGGAAAGTCCACGCTCATCAACATTCTCGCCGGGCTGGTCAACAAGACATCCGGCAAGGCTTGGGTATGGACAATCGATATCGACCGCGATCCACGCCGGGCACGGGCGGCCATCGGCGTCGTGCCGCAAGAGCTGAACATCGATCCCTTCTTCACGCCGCGCGAACTGATCGAGATCCAAGCGGGCCTTTACGGCGTCCCACCGCGCGAACGCGAGACCGACGAGATCCTGTCCGCGATGGGTCTGGTCGACAAAGCCGACGCGTACGCACGTACGTTATCCGGTGGCATGCGTCGCCGGTTGATGGTTGCGAAGGCCATGGTCCACCGCCCGCCGGTTCTGGTGCTCGACGAACCGACGGCGGGCGTGGATGTCGAGCTGCGCCGGCAGCTTTGGGCCTACGTTCAAAAGCTGAATGCCAGCGGCGTGACCATCCTGCTGACCACTCATTATTTGCAGGAGGCCGAGGCGCTCTGCGAGCGTATCGCCATCATCAACAAAGGACGCATCGTCGCCTGTGACCGCACCGACGCGCTGCTGCAGCTTCTCGACGGCAAGGATCTCGTCTTGCACCTCGAGGCCGATCTGGACGCCTTACCGGCGACGCTCGCCGCGTTGGGCGCGCGCCTGTCAACGCCGCGCCGGCTCGTGTTCCAGTACCGCAAGAGCGAAAGTCCGGTCGAGCGAATATTGGATGCCGTACGTGCCGAGGGCCTGACGATCGCAGATCTCTCGACCCGGGAATCGGTGCTCGAGGACATATTCGTCCAGCTCACCCGCGAGGAGAACAGCACCGATGGTTAGACAGCGAGGAAGGTCGATCGCGCCATTGACTGCGACGGTGCTGTCTCTCTTCGTGCTGGCTGCCTGCGCGCCGCGGCTCGCCCCCGGTGGGCCGGGTCTAAGCTCGCAAGATGCTCCCCCCGGTGTCGCCCAGGATGCCTTAGTCACTCACGACGGCTTGCGTTTGCCGATACGCTGCTGGGTGCCGAACGGTGAGATCCAGCTGGTCTTGCTGGCCCTGCATGGGTTCAACGACTATTCCAATGCCTTCGAGGACGCCGGAAGCTATCTGGCCGAACGGGGCATTCTCACAGTGGCCTACGACCAACGCGGCTTCGGCGAGGCGCCTCATCGTGGACGCTGGGCCGGGGTGTCGGCGATGACCGCGGATGTCGCCACCGCGGCGCGGTCGCTGCGCGGGCAATATCCCGATTTGCCCCTCTACCTGCTGGGCGAGTCCATGGGCGGCGCGGTCATCCTGGCCGCACTTGCCGCGGAGGACCCGCCTCCGGCCGATGGTATCGTTCTATCCGCTGCCGCCGTCTGGGCCCGCAAGACCATGCCGTGGTACCAGCGCGCGGCGCTCTGGCTGGGGGCTCATACCGTCCCTTGGGGCAACGTCAGCGGCCGCGGCCTCGGCATCCAGGCCTCCGACAACATCGAGATGCTCCGCGCGCTCGGCCGCGACCCTCTGGTGATCAAGGAGACCCGTGTCGATGCCGTCTACGGCCTCGTCAATCTGATGGACGCGGCACTCGCCTCGGCGCCCGGAGTGCGCCTTCCCACCTTGCTCCTCTATGGCGAGAAGGACGAGATCATTCCGATGGAGCCGACGTTGGAGTTCTGGCAGGAGATCCCGCGGCCCAACGGCGTAGAGCAACGCATGGCGCTCTATGAGACCGGCTGGCACATGTTGCTGCGTGATCTCCAAGCGGACATCGTGCTGGCGGACATCGCCCATTGGGTGCAAAGACCCGACCTGCCGCTGCCCTCGGGTGCCGACCGAAAGGCCGAGGAGAAGCTCGCGGCCAATGTCGAGCCTTGACACGCGCGGCGGGATCGACGCCAACGGCGAGCCGACCCTTCACGGCTACTTCGAGGGACACTGGTCCCTGCTGCGGCAGATCGATGACCGACGCCGCGGCCTCGCGGGAACACTGCTGGGTGAGGCACGCTTCGAGGACCATGCCGAGGGACTGATCTATCGCGAGACGGGGCGGTTGCGCCTGGGGGATTACGACGGCCGCTGCCACCAGAGCTATCTCTACAGCTTTCCCAAAACCGGACAGGTCGAGGTCCGCTTCGCCGATGGCCGTTTCTTCCACACCTTGAACCTGAGGGATGGCAGCGCCGCGGCCGAGCATCTCTGTGTGAAAGACACCTATCGCACCCACGTCGAGCTCAAGGCGCGCCACCACTGGACCACCCAATGGCGGGTGCTGGGCCCGGCCAAGGATTTACTGATGACCAGTTGGTATCTACGGATCGGTCGCGCGGACAGCCCCTAGACCGCTCCAAGGTCACCGTTGCGGCATCTGTCGATCCCCGCGGTGAAGATTGGGATCGCTCGCTCGATCATCTCCTCGGTGGCCGTGAAGGCGATGCGGAAGGTGCCGGGCGCCTCGCAGACCGAACCGGGCAGCACTGTCAGGCCCCGCTCGGCCAAGAGGCGGCAGAAGGCCCAGTCATCGGCGATCGGCGATTTCGGCAGAAGATAGAAGGTCCCTTCGGGCACTTGAAGCTCGTAGCCCGCCGCGCGCAGGGCCTCGACCAGGCGATCGCGCTTGCGCTGCAAGGCCGCCAGATCGATCGACAGCGCATCCAGTTTCGGCAACGCGTACTGCATGACCGCGTTGGGAAAGATGAAGCCGTTCACGATCTGCGCCATCTGCACGGCCTCGCGCAGGGCCAGGCGGCGTCCTTCGGCCATGGCCGGTGCCGACGCCAGCCAGCCGATCCGCTGGCCCGGGGTGAGCAGCACCTTGCCATAGCTATAGGTGATGACCGTATCGGGATAAAAGGCGCTGGGGCTGACGAAGGGGCGCCCATCGAAGACCAGCCGGCTATAGGGCTCATCCGCAAGGAGGTAAATCGTCCGGCCATGGCGGGCACTGGCCCGGGTCAAGAGCTCGGCCAGCGCCTCCAGGGTCGCCGCCGGGTAGACCCGCCCGGTCGGATTGTTCGGCGTGTTGACGATAACCAGGCGGGTTGCCGGCGTGATCGCCATCTCGACCGCCGCCAGATCGAGATCGAAGTCGGCCCTCGTTGGGACCTTCACCGGCACCGCCGAGCGGGCGAGCGCCATGCCGTCGTAGTTGAACCAGGGCGGCGTATTGATGATCACCTCGTCGCCCGGATCCAAGAGCGCGGTCATGGCCGCGGCGATGGCACCGAATGCGCCGGTGGTGAGCGCGACGTCCGCGGCCTCGAACGGCAGGCCCCGCCAGCGCCGCAGCGAGGTAGCGACGACTTCCTGCGCCTCGGGGATGCTGGTCTTGTAGGAGAACCAGGTCGGCCGGCGCGGCTCGAGCTGCTCGCGGATCGCCTCGACGTAGCCAGCCGGCGGCAGCTCGTGCGGGTCGCCCATAGCGAGAAACAAGCTCTCCGGGTCGCCATAGCGCTCGAAGTAGCGGGACTCCTCGAAGAAACGCATCAGCCGCAGGTGGGAATCGCGCGCCACTGTTATCCGGCGCGAGGGCAGCTCTCTGGGCATAGGCTGATCTCCTCCCGGTGAAACGAAAGAACGTCTTGCAATACCGTCTTTTTAGGCCACGTTCGCGCGCCTTGCACGCCCGCGCCCACTTCCCACTTGTCTTGGACAGAGCCCTGGCCTATAGCGAAGGTCACGGTCCGGCGCGCCGCCGGCAGCACGGACCCGTAGCTCAGCTGGATAGAGCGCTGCCCTCCGAAGGCAGAGGTCACAGGTTCGAATCCTGTCGGGTCCGCCAAACTTTTCAAGGGGTTAGGTCTTAAGGTATTGTGGGTTGATAGAGCTAGTAAGCACATAGTAAGCACCGAGAGGTAGTTTCGGCCCTCAAATAGTGTGCTGAAATCGCAGAAAAAATCACGGCTTTTGGGCGGAATCCACCGACCATCCCCACCCCCTCCAGCGGGTCCCATCCGTTCATCGTGTAAAAGGGGGACCCTAGAAATTACCGAGGCCAGGTTTTCAGATTACTTATACCGCCGGGCGATCAGCGCCTGCTTCTCCGTTGATCAATCCTCCGGCGGTAGGATCTCCTGTACGCAAACTTGGTCGATTAGATGTTCACGTCCAATGTCGGCCAGGTGTGCTCGCTTCTCATCGCTGGTCAATGGCAGGCCGATCCCTTGCGTCATCGCCAGCACCAGGGAGCGATCACTCATATCAAGCCAGAAACCACGTCGGATCAGCTTGCCGTCATTATCCCGAGCGAACGGGTCATCGGGGTTGGTTCCTAGATCGGGTTGATAAAATCGAGGCATAGGATGTGGATCTGTTCTTGCTGTGGGTGGCGCAATTCTAGCAGTAGGTCCTAGTAAGGCCACGTCC
>JBFELD010000015.1:0-13854 GCA_041552375.1 Kiloniellaceae bacterium
ACCTTGGAGAGCGCGACTATCTGCTGTTCCTTGCCACCACACTGGATCGCTTGGTTCTGCGCAGCCGGCCATTTTGGAATGTCGGCGGGCGGTCGATCCGCTATACCAGCATCGCCTATCCGCCGCGGCGCCTGCTATGCTCTGCGCGGCGCATCCTCTATGGTGGTGACGATCGGGGTTTGCCCACCGACTGCTACATGAGCCGCGGCACCGACAGGGTCGAGCTGACCTTGTCCAGCCCCTTCACCCTGGACGGACAGTTGTTCGAGCCTGATCCCGCAAATCCTCTGGTCCTGACGGCCGAACACAGCGCGGAGTTCGTGCGGCTATGACCGACGAGCCGGTTAGGTCACTGGAGGCGTACCTCGCGCGCGAGGTCACCGCCGAGGTGCCGCCGCCGATCGAAGCCATAGCCGAGGCGGCGCGCCGGCGTCACGGCACATCGGTCTTGGCAATCCTCTTCTACGGCTCGTGCCTGCGCGACGGTGACGACAGGGGCAAGATCGTCGATCTCTACCTCCTGGTCGACGGATACGGAGAGGCGCTCGCGAACACCGTCTCGGCGGCTTGCGCGTGGCTCCTTCCACCCAACGTCTATTACGTCGAGACACCGTTCGATGAGCGGACCGTCCGTGCCAAGTATGCCGTGCTCGCCTTCGATCAGTTCCGCCACGCGGCGTCCGGCGGGTGGCTGCATCCCTTCATTTGGGCGCGGTTCGCCCAACCGACGGCAATCGCATACCTGAGACAAGAAGAGCTGCGCCAACCTCTGGTCGACGCCCTCGCCGGTGCCGTGCGCACCAGCCTCGGCGAGGGCCTGCCGCTGATGGACGATACTTTCGAGGCCAGCGCGCTATGGCAGCGCGTATTCGCGGAATCCTACCGCAGCGAGTTGCGCGCCGAGGGGCCCGAACGGGCAAGACAGATCGTCGAGACCTTCGAGGATCGCTATCGGGATGTGACGGCCCTGATCCTTGGCGAGGCCCAAGGGCCGGAGGCCGCCTTTCACCATAGCGTCTCGCCGAACGAGCGGCGGCGCTGCCTGAGGCGATGGATGTACCGCCGTCTGATCGGCAAGCCCTTGAATGTTATGCGCCTCATCAAGGCGGCCTTCACCTTCCAAGGTGGCGCGCGTTACCTGGCTTGGAAGATCGAGCGGCATTCGGGCGTGAAGGTCGAACTCACGCCCTGGCAGGAGCGCCATCCGATCCTCGCCTCTAGCGTCCTGTTCTGGCGCCTCTACCGCAAAGGGGCCTTCAGGTAGACCCGCCCCTCAGGAGGCCACCGCCGCCGCGCGCTCGCCGATGACCCCGACCTCGCTGCCGACGGCCTCGAAGGTCGCCAGGATCGTCTCCACCTGCTCGTGGGTATGGGCGGCGGAGACACTGCACCTCAACAAGCAGGTATCGCCGGGCGTGCCCGGCGGTATAGCCAGGTTCACGTAGACGCCATTGTCCAGCAGCCCGTTCCACATGGCCACCGCTCTGGCTTCGTCGGGAAGCTTGACGGCGAGGATCGGGCTGGTCGGCGCACAGATCTGAAAGCCCAGACCGGATAAGCGATCGTGGAGGTCCTTGGCGTTCTGCCAGAGGCTGCGGCGCAGGTGATCCCCTTTGGCCACCTTGTCCAAGGCACAGCGCACCGACGCCAGGCTCGAGGGCAACGAGGAGGCCGTGAACATGTACTGCCGGCAGGTATAACGCAGGGTATCAAATCCGGGATGGCTGGAGACCACGAAGCCGCCCACCGCACCCAAGCTCTTGCTATAGGTTCCGGCGATGAAATCGACCTCATCGTTGAGGCCCAGCTCGTGCGCGAGCCCCTGGCCTTTTTGGCCATAGCAGCCGAAGGAGTGGGCCTCGTCGAGGATCATGGTGGCGCCATGGCGCTTGGTCACCTCGACAAATCCCTCCAGGGGTGCGACGTCGCCGTACATGGAATAGAGGCTCTCGATCACCACCACCTTACCGCCGGGCTCCTCGCGGTTGCGGGCCAGGCGGCGGTCGAGATCCTCGGGATCGTTATGTCGAAAGCGAACCAGCTTCGACCCTGCCAGGCGGCAGCCGTCATAGATGCTGGAGTGGCTGTCGGCATCCAGGAAGATCGTGTCCTTCGGCCCCGCGACCCCCGCGATCACGCCCAGATTAGCCTGATACCCGGTCGGAAAGATCATGCCGAACCGGCGGTCCATGAACGCGGCGAAGGCCTGCTCGAGATCGCGATGAGCGCGATAGGTTCCGTTGGCGATCCGCGAGCCCGTCGTCCCGGTTCCCAAGCGCTTCAATGCGTCGACGGCCGCTTCGATACAATCCGGGTCGAAGGTCAAACCCAGATAGTTGTTGGTTCCGAACAATATGACCGTCTTGCCGCCGACCACGGCTTCGGTAGGCGAGCGGATATCGTCCATGCAGACGGCGAAGGGGTCGGCGCCGTGCTCCAGAAGGCTCGCATGACGCTCGGCAATGGCGGCGTACTTATCGAGTATGTCCATGGTTCTTATCAGCCCTTCAACTGTTGCGCGACGAGCAACGCCAGATCCTTGGGACAGGTTACATCCGAGAGAAGATTGATCGGTATGTCGATGTCGAATTTGTCCTCGACCTCCATGACCAAATTCATGGCCGCGACCGAATCCATCTCCAAGTCGGCCGCCAGATCGGTTTCGGCCTTTATCTCTATGCCGGCCTTGTTGAACGGCTCCAGCAGGGTGATGATTTCCGTGCAAACCTCGTCCAAGTCACCAGCCATCTGTCTCACCAACTCCTCGCGATATTGCTTGATGCCGCGCCAGCCCCAATCATGATAGGAACTTCAAAACCACCACACTAGATCCAGTTGTGCGCCTTATACCACTCCAAGGCGTTCGCGAAACCCTGCTCGGCGCGAACGGACGGATACCAGTCCAGCGCGTCCTCCAGCAGATTGTTCCGCGCGACCCAATCCTCATGAAAGAGCTCACGCACCTTGCCCGGCGTCAACATCGACGTCCGGCCCACAAGCCTTGACGACAACGCCGTCACCGAAGCGAGCGCGGTCATGACCGGCGCCGATACACGAACCGGCCGCACCGGACGACCGACGGCCCGCGTAGCGATCGCCGTCATGTCATCCCATCCATATCCACCTGGCCGACCGTCGTGCAACTCGTAATGGCCTGACGGAATATTCTGCCGCAACAACGCGACGATCGCTCCGGCCAGGTCCTCGACGTAGATCAGCGAGAACCGACCGTGGCCCCGGCCGGGGACCGGGCAGCGACCTCGAGCAAAATGCCGAAAGAGATCGCGGGTTGCCTGGTCGCCGGGGCCATAGACCGCCGGGGGGCGAAGGATCTGCCAGTCAGCCAGGAACGGTTCCTCGGCCACCACCAATTCGCCGCCCCGCTTGCTCGCCGCATAGGCCGATAGCTCGGGCTCGCGCGCTGCAAGCGACGAAAGGTAGACGAACCGCGGCACGGGATCGCGCCTCGTCGCCGCCTGCACCAGACGGCGCGTACCCTCGACGTTGACCGCCTCGAAACTCTGTCGATCCCGGGCCTTAACCAATCCGGCGACGTGGACGACCGCAGACGCACCGGCCAGCAGGCGATCCAAAGCATTTTCGTTGGTAAGATCACCGGGCACGACCTCCAGGTGCTCGTGCCGGGTCAGGCGACCCTCGCCGCGGCAAAGGGCGCGCACGCGGTACCCCTCATCCAAGAGCGCGCGTAACACCGCGCCGCCCACGAACCCGGTCGCACCTGTCAGAGCGATCAGCCCGCTCATCCGTCCTCACTCGTCTCGAGAACCCGTGCCGGCGACGTTTGCCATCGGCGGCAAGATCGGCGCTCGATCCAGAGCGCCGCGCGGTGCTTAGGACTCGCTGGCCCGCAGGGTGCGAGCCGACGCAACACTCTGCGTCGCCGGGAGCGCGCCGCTCGACTCGTTGAGCACGTTGAGAACCCCCGCCAGATAGTCGGCCTTCACCGCGGCCCGGCTCAATTTACCGGAAGAGGTGAAGGTCAGGCTGCGGGTCGGCACCAGAACGACCCGGCAATTGAGGCCGCTGGCACGATAGACAGTCGCACCGATCTCACGGACCAACTCGTCCTGAACATCTCTGTCTGACGACCGGCACTGGACCACGGCGACAACCTCGTTATCGCAATCGTCGTCGTCGGTCTCGACCGCGAAACACGCGGCATCGCCCGAGCGTATCTGATCGACCCCCTCGAGCGCCCACTCGATATCCTGCGGCCAGATGTTGCGTCCGTTATGGATGATCAGGTCCTTGCGCCGACCCGTGATCACCAGCTTGCCATCGATGAGGTAACCTAGATCGCCGGTGTCGAGCCAGCCGTCCACGGTCATCGCCGCGGCGGTCAGGGAGGGCTTTTCGAAGTAGCCGGCCATGACGCTTGGCCCTTTGACCATGACCCTGCCGACGGAGCGCTCGCCCAAGGGGTTCTCGTGATCGTCGCGAATCTCGATCTTGTGACCCGGCAGAGGCCGACCGCAAACGACGAAATCGCGGCCTTGGGCCGAAGAGGGGTCCTTCATGAAGGCGAGGCCGGCTTTGTCCTCATCATTGTCTTGCAGCGGCACGGCCCGTCCGGTCGCGGCAAAGATGCGTTTGTCGATTCGGTCCACCTCGACGCCCGATCCGACCTCCGGGAAGCAGACCCCCAGGCACGCCTCCGCCAAGCCATAGCTCGGCAGAAAGGCCGTCTTCGAGAACCCGACCTCGCCGAATGTCGTGGCAAAGGACTCCAGTGCTTCGGCGCGCACCATCTCGCCACCAACACCGGCAATCCGCCAGTTCGACAGATCCAGCTCGCTGGCCGACCCGTTGAGGCCCCGGCGCGCGCAGAGGTCGTAGCCGAAGGTGGGGCCGAAGGAAATCGTACCGCCCGTCTTGCTCATCAGCTTCAGCCAGACCAGCGGGCGGCGGGCGAAGCTGGCGGTGGCAAGATAGTCCACGGTGACCTGCGACATGATTGGGGCGATGCAGAACCCCACCAAGCCCATGTCGTGATAAAGCGGCAGCCACGACGTCGATCGGTCGCCTTGCTCCACCTTCAAGCCATGCCGGGAGATGCCGCGGGCATTGCTGGTGATCGCCTTCTGGGTGATGAAAACCCCGCGCGGCGCAGAAGTGCTGCCGGAGGAATATTGGATGTAGCACGGCCCTTCGCCGTCGAAAGGCCGGAGATCGCCTTGCGACTCAGGTCCCGCGGCAAAATCCTCGGGCGTGCCGACGTCGATGTCCAGACCGCTCGCCGCCTCACGCAGAAAGACCAACATCTCCTCGCGCGCGACGACCGCGCCGCACCCCGATTCACGGATCATCCCCCGCAAGCGCGCGACATAGGCATCGTGCGCGCCCATGTTCATGTTGAGCGGCAGCGGCACGGGGATCAGCCCGGCATACTGGCAAGCGAAGAAGAAAATATGGAAATAGGGGTGCGTCTCGGCAACAATGGCGAAGCGCATGCCCCGCGGATAGCCGGCGGCCACAAGCTTCAGAGCCATCGACATCGCCTGCTCGCGCAGCTCGGCATAAGTCAGCGCCGTTTCCAGTTCGCCTCTCGGCGAATAAAAACTGATCCCCGTCTCGCCACCGGCCGCATAGTCGAGGCCCTCGGTCAAGGTCTCGAAATCAGCCACTCGAAACGGTAGTGTCGAGTTCACCGTCGCTGTCGCCACAGCCATTCAAATCACCTCGATTTTTGCTCGAGAGAATCCCCCTGGAGAAACCCCGAAAATGCTTTATTCAATCCATGATCCCGTCAAAATCGCCGACGATCTTCACTCCGATCTTACGTGCTCGGCTCGCGGCGCGCGGCATCGATCCGCGCCTAAGGACCGCCGGGATAATATAACAGCCCTCTTCAGACTACATCCCCCTCGCTCTCACAATTTGTTACAGTTTGTTACAGGCGCTTTTTGCTAAAACAATCAAGTGCTTCATGGGGTGCGGCGTGTTAAAGGCATTTGTAGTTGCCTGATCGACCACCGTTATTGTCAACGAACCTCGACCGGCGACCGATGGCCCCCCGATCTCACGGATAAGTTTCAGCCGAATTGCCGTGGAAAAGTCGCCGAAGCCGTTGGCCGTCATCACGAAGGAATCGGGTCCGCCGGCGATATTATAGCGCAAGTAATCGTCCAAACGGTATTGCCCCGTCATGATCGCCAGGGCGTTCACCGTGATCCCGGCGCTAACGGCCCGATCGCGCGCCCGGGCGGGCTCCACGCCGTGTCGATCCGGGCCGTCGGCGACGATGTCGATGACCTTGCGGCGACCGGCGAAACGGTTCCCTTGGATTTGCGCCCGCGCGAAGTCGAGCGCGCCACTCATCACCGTGCCACCGACCAGGAAACGCCGCATGTCCGCGATCCGAGCCGAGAAGAGCCGACAATCGTCCCCGCCCGTGAGGCGTGTCCAAGGTAAGGCGAGAACCTGATCATCGCGGTTCGACCATTGCATGAGAGCCACGGCGATGCCGTCCGGACCACTGCGTTCGATCGCCCGGCAGACCTCGGGATCGCGGAAGGCGCCCGCAAGGCCGTCGCGCTGCAAATCGAATTCCCGATCGGAAATGCTGGTCGAGGCATCCACGGCCACGACCAACTCCAGGGCGACCGTTGCTCTCCCGGCGTCCACGACCCTGCGTGGGCCCACATCGCCCGCCGCCGCCGTGGCGCCCCATAAGGCATGGCACACCAACAAGAAAACCGATCCCGCCCCCTTCAACAGCCGCGCCACGTTCATTTCCTCTCGCCTGTGCCGGCACGAAGGTGAGAGCCGGCGGACCGAAAAAGCGCCGGAACCCGATGGCCGCAAGACACGCTCGATCAGAGAAGCGAACCCCGATCAGTGACGGCGGTGATTTTTGAGAACATATTGGCCATCCTCGATCCCCTCGAAGATATCGTCCACAGACGGATGCGCGACGGGATCATGGGTCTCGTCCGGCACCAGGTTCTGCTCGGAGACATAGGCGATGTAGGGGCCCTGATCGTTCTCGGCAAGAAGATGATAAAAGGGCTGATCGCGTCGCGGGCGGATGTCTTCGGGGATGGCGGCGTACCATTCCTCGGTGTTGGCGAACTCCGGATCGACATCGAAGATCACACCGCGAAAAGGAAAGAAACGGTGCTGCACGATCTGGCCGATGGCGAATTTTGCACTTTCCTTGTTCATCGTCTCGTCCGACGCTCCATCACGTCCGCGCACCCCTTCCCAGAGCACTAGGCAGGCAAGTCTGATCCGTCAAGCCCGGAGCTAATGTCGCGGTTCCGCCATGGCTGACCCCCGCGCGGCCTCATGATGGCCGACCGCGCGCCCTTCCTCTCCGGGTAGGGCCGCTTCATGGCAGTCCACCTCCGCCAGAGTGCGGTAACAGAAATGAGGGCCGTAAAGATCGACGGCCTCGCTCCGGTCACGCTCACAACCGCTTGCGATCAGCCCGATAGCGAGCAATACCGCCATGCCGCGGACATGCATTCGGCGTCCTGCCTGGGTCATTGGGACCTCCTTTCCCACCCTCGACGTGGCCTAGTTTAGCACAGGACTGACGGCAGGTCTAAGCGCGGGCGCGCACCCGCATACTGATCGGCCCCTCGCCGCGCCCATGAACCAGTTGGTCGAGATAGGGATCGTCGCTCACCGCGGCCTCCGCCGCCGTTCCGGACCAAACGATTCGACCGTCGTGGATCATGGCCAGATGCTCGTAGTGTCGCAGCGCCGCTTCCATGTCGCTGGTGATGGACAAGAGCGTCGCGCCGAGGTCGGTGACGAGCGACTTGATCATGCGATTGATCACCTGAGTGGTGATCGGATCGAGGCCCGCCGTGGGCTCGTCCAGAAGCAAGACTTTCGGGTCGGCGGCGATCGCCCGTGCGATGCCGGCCCTTTTCTGCATGCCGCCGGAGAGGCTGACCGGATGGAGGTCGGCCACACTCGCCGGCAAGCCGACGAGGCGGAGTTTTTCGATCGCCAGATCGCGGGCGTCAACGCGGCTCAGCTCGCGCCGGGTGACCTGCTTGAAGGCCACGTTCTCCCAAACCGTGAGGCTGTCGAAAAGGCCGCCTTGCTGAAACAACATGCCGAAGTCATCGAAGACACGACGCCGGTCGTCCGCCGAGAACTCGGCGATGTTCTGGCCCTCCATTTCGATGCGTCCGCCGTCGATCGCATAGAGCCCGATGGCGCATTTCATCAGTACCGACTTGCCCGACGCCGCGGTGCCGATCAACACCGTGCGGCCGCCCGTCGCCACCTCCAGATCGACGCCCTTGAGGACCTGGTTATGAGCGAATGATTTCTCGACAGCGGTAAACTTGATCATCGAACATCCCGATTGAGGCGTGCGTCGCATTCGAGCGGCTAACACTTAACCGGCCTATGCGGTCCTGTCGAGCCGCGCTTGGTGCGATCTTCCCCTCGTCAGCCGGCGCGCCATTGGCTAAGCTGACGCCGCTTGCGAGCTTTGGCTCATTCGCACTCAGTAGATCAAGGGGGGAGATTTCTCATGGGACGGATCGTCCAATTCGATTGTCCGGGCGGAAAATCCGCCGGCGGCTATCTGGCCGAGGCCGACGATGCCAAGGGAGCCGTCGTCGTCATCCAGGAATGGTGGGGCCTCAACGATCAGATCAGAAGTGTGGCGGATCGCTTCGCCGCGGCCGGCTACACCGCACTCGCCCCCGATCTCTACGAAGGCCGGGTGACTGGCGATCCGGACGAAGCCGGCCACTGGATGGGCGGCCTCGACTGGGTCGGCGCCACCGAGTGCGAGGTACGCGGTGCCCTTCAATACCTCAAGGGAGGCAATACCAAGACCGCCGTCATGGGCTTTTGCATGGACGGGGCCCTGACCCTCATCGCCGGCGTCAAGGTGCCCGAATGCGATGCGGGCGTGTGCTACTACGGCATACCCCCCAAGGAGCAGGCTGATCCGGCGGCGATGAAGGTGCCCTTCCAAGGCCATTTCGGGACCAAGGACGAGTGGTGCTCGCCGGCCGCCGCCGAGGCCTTGAGCGCCGACCTGGCAAGCGCCGGCGTCGACCACGAGATCCACATCTATGAAGGCTGCGACCACGCCTTTTTCAACGAAACCCGGCCGGAGGTCTATGACGCGGACGCCGCGGATCTTTCCTGGAGCCGCACCCTCGATTTCCTGGACCGCCACCTCTAACGACCAGCCGTCCCATGAGCCGACAGGTCCGCGTGTCCTGCCAAGGCGGGCGCGATTTCAGCTTCGAGCCGACGTCCACCGCCCTCCTGGTGATCGATATGCAGCGGGACTTCCTGGACCCACAAGGCATGTGCGCGGTGGAGGGCGACGACCTGACGCCGCTCTGCAGGATTATCCCCACCATCGCCGCCATCGCCAAGCTGGCACGCGGGCGCGGGCTCACGATGATCCACACGCGTGAGGGCTATGCCTCCGACCTGAGCGATGTCCACCCGCTGAAGCGCGAACGGATGAGCGTCGGCAAAGAGGGTCCTCTTGGGCGCTTTTTGATTCGCGGTGAGCCCGGACACGATTTCGTCGAAGAGCTGATGCCGCAGGCGGGTGAAATCATAATCGACAAGCCGGGTTTCAGCGCCTTCTACCGAACCCATCTCGACGATGACCTTCGGCGCCTCGGGATCTCACATCTGATCCTCACCGGCGTAACCACTCAATGCTGTGTTCAATCCACCCTTCGCTCGGCGGTGGACCGTGGCTATTGGTGCCTCACACTGGCCGATGCCTGCGCCGCGTTCGAGGTGGAGGTCCACGAAGCCGCACTGCGTTTGATCGAAGCCGAGTCGCATCTCTTCGGATGGGTCACCCAGGCTTCGCACCTATGGGCGGCACTGCGCAATTCGCCCTGAGCCCTCACGGCTCCAAGCCACGGGTGGTTCTCGGATGACGGGAGTATTGCTAAGCTCGCCACCGGAGGATCAATCCACCGTCTCTTGCGGAGTTGGCCTATGGCCGGAAACGTGATGAACCTGGGCCGTCTGCTGTCGGATACGGCCCGCCGCCTGCCCGACAAGCCGGCGC
Source organism: Kiloniellaceae bacterium (assembly GCA_041552375.1). Lineage (GTDB taxonomy): Bacteria > Pseudomonadota > Alphaproteobacteria > Kiloniellales > Kiloniellaceae > JAJFGK01. The sequence goes on from JBFELD010000015.1 coordinate 10,040, forward strand.
TCGTCTGGCGCGGGCGAAGCTGGTCCTGGCGCGAGATCGACCGGCGCGTCGATGGCTTGGTAAACGCCTTGCGGGCGCGCGGTATCGGCCGAGGCGATCCCATCGTGGTGCTGGCGCGCAATTCCAATCAGCTTTTCGAATCGATGTGGGCCAGCTTCAAACTGGGCGCGGTCTGGACCCCCTGCAACTTCCGTCTGGAGCCGCCCGAGGTCGCCTATATCGCCCGCTCCAGCGGCGCCCGCCTCATGATCACCGAGACCGGGTTCGACGCCCATGCGGCGGCGGTGCGAGGCGGCGACAATGCCGTCGAGAACTTCATCGCCATCGATGGCGATCTGGGCGAAAGCTACGAGGCGTTGATCGACACATGTGACGAGCCGGCGGCCGCGGAGGCCGACGTCGACTATGGCGACCCCTGCTGGTTCTTCTACACCTCCGGCACCACGGGCCGGCCCAAGGCGGCGGTGCTCACCCACGGGCAGATGGCCTTCGTCGCCAACAACCACTTGGCCGACCTGATGCCTGGATTGAACTGGGCCCGGGATGCCTCGCTGGTCGTCGCGCCACTCAGCCACGGCGCAGGCGTCCACGCGCTGGCCCAGGTGGCACGCGGCGTCGTCACGGTGCTGAACGACGGCAGGCGCTTCGAGGAGGAGGAGTGCTGGCAACTGGTGGAGCGTCATCGCATCACCAACATGTTCACCGTGCCGATGATCCTGACCCGCTTGGTGCGCCATTCGGCCGTCGACCGGTACGATCATACGAGCTTGCGCTACGTGATCTATGCGGGGGCGCCGATGTACCGTGCCGATCAGCGTCTGGCCCTGGAAAAGCTGGGCAAGGTGATCGTCCAGTACTACGGCCTGGGGGAGGTCACCGGAAACATCACCGTCCTGCCCCGCGAGGAGCATTATCTCGAAGACGCACGCATGAGGATCGGCTCCTGCGGCATTCCCCGCACCGGCATGGAGATCGCCATCAAGGACTTGCAGGGCCGCCGTCTGCCGCCCGGCGAGCAAGGCGAGATCTGCGTGCGTGGGCCGGCGGTCTTCGCCGGCTATCACGAGAACCCCGAGGCCAATGCCAAGGCCCTGAAAGAGGGCTGGTTCCACACCGGCGACCTCGGCAAGCTCGACGAGGCGGGCTATCTCTACATCACCGGCCGCGCCTCGGACATGTACATCTCCGGGGGCGCCAACGTCTATCCGCGCGAGGCCGAGGAACTGCTGCTGACCCACCCGCGGGTCGCCGAGGTTGCGGTCCTCGGCGTGCCCGACCCCGAGTGGGGAGAGGCCGGCGTCGCCGTGGTGGTGGCCAGCGAGGGCTCTCCGGCCGACCCCGCGGCGTTGGAGAGAGAGCTGTTGGACTTTCTCGAGGGCAAGCTCGCGCGCTACAAGCGGCCTCGACGCGTCTTCTTCTGGGAGGCTTTACCGGCCTCGGGCTATGGCAAGATCCCGAAGCACCTGGTGCGCGAGGAGCTGCATCGGCGCGGCGACATTCCGAAAGGGCGGACCGATGGCTGAGATCTTCGAGATGATCACGGTCGAGCGCCCTGCCAAGGATGTGATGCTGGTCACCTTGAGCCGGCCAGAACGGGCCAACGCCTTCAACACCCGCATGGCCGAGGAGCTGATCGCGCTCTGGCAGAGCCTCACGGCGAGCGGCGATGTGCGCGTGGTGGTTCTCACCGGTGCCGGCGAGCGGGCTTTTTGCGCCGGCGCCGACCTCAAGGATCGCCAAGGCATGTCCCAGGAAGACTGGCGCCAACAGCATGAAAAGTTCGAGGCCATGGCGGCGGCCATCATGACCAGTCCGGTGCCGGTCCTGGCCGCGGTCAACGGCGCCGCCATGGGTGGTGGGCTGGAGCTGGTGCTCGCCTGCGATTTCGCCTACGCCGTGCCTCAAGCGCGTTTCGCCTTTACCGAGGTCACGCTCGGCATCATCCCCGGTATCGGCGGCACCCAGAACCTGCCGCGGGCCGCGGGCCTCCGGCGCGCCAAGGAACTGCTCATGACCGGCCGCGCCTTCAGCGGCGCCGAGGCTCTCGATTGGGGTCTCGTCAACCGCCTCTGCGAGCCGGCCGAGCTTCTCCCCGCCGCCTTGGAGACCGCGGGGCGGATTGGCGCGAACGCGCCTTTGGCCGTCGCCGCCGCACGGCGCGCCGCAGCCGAAGGTCTCGAAAAGCCTCTCGAGGCGGCCCTCGCCCTGGAGCTGGAGCACTACAATACTTTGATCGACACCGACGACCGCCGCGAGGGCATTGCCGCCTTCAACGAGAAAAGACCGCCCCGCTTCAAAGGGCGCTGAGGAGCAGGACGATCCGATATCTCGACCATCCGGGCCCAGCCGAGCCCCCCAGGCGACTGAGCGAGAAGGCCGCCAGCAACCGCGATCTCGCTATTCGCCTGCCGCCCGGAACGGACTTGATGGAGGGCTTGCTGGCCGCGCTCTCGGATCACGGCCTGAGCCAGGCGGGAGTGGTCTTTCTGCATGGCGCCTTCGAGGCCGTCACCTTCATGACCGGCCGCCCGGACAACAGCGGCCAGCGGGCCGCGACACATGCCGGACCATGGACCCTCGAAGGCCCCCTCACCCTTCTCGGTGGCGGCGCCATCGTCGGGCTCGGTGCCGACGACCGGCCGGTGGTGCATTGCCATGCGCTCTTCGCCGGCCCCGACGGCGCGGTGCGCGGCGGTCACATGCTGGCCGGCAAGTGCCCGCTGGATGAACCCGGGCTGGTTGCTCTCGCCTGCTGTCCGGACGAGGCCGGCTTCAAGATCGCCTTGGACCGCGAGACCAATTTTCCCATCTTTCACCCTCTCGGCCACCTCTCCGGAAAGGCGCTGCGATGACCGCCGACACCCGTATCGAGGCGGGGCGCTTGGGGCGGCTCTGCGTCGTGCGCCTGAAACCCAATCAGGACCTGACGGAAGGCGTGGAGGCGGCATGCCGGGACCTGGGCCTCGCTCGGGCCGTAATCCGGGCCGGCATCGGTAGCCTCAACGACGCTCATTTCGACAGCGGCGGCCGGCAGGTCAGCGTTACCGGGCCGGGGCTGGAGATCCTTACACTCAGCGGTGAGATCGCACCCGATGCCGCCGGCCGGCCCAAGGTCGTGCTGACCGGTGCCGTCTGCGACGCCCAAGGGGCGGTCATGGGTGGACGTTTTCGTCGCGGCGAGAACATCATCTGCATCACCCTCGAGCTGATGCTGCAGGAATGGCTGCCCGGCGAGACCTGAGACTATTCGAGCGCGATTGCCGCACCGTCGCACAGGACCGCCTGGGCCACCTCGCTAAAAGATCCGTCGTCGGCATGTACCGGCAGGCCCGGCAAGAGCCGCAAGGGCGCGCCGCTCTGCTTTCGCGCGCAGACCAGCACGCGCTTGGCCGGGCCACCGGGCTTGGGGTGCAAAGGCAAAACCGCGATGGCGCCGGCGCGTCCCTGCAGATCGCTCAGGATCTCAGCCAAGCGGTCGGCGCGATGGATCAAGGTCAAGTGCCCTTTGGGCCGCAAAAGTTTCAAGGCCGCGGCCAGCCAATCCTCCAGCGTGCCGGCCGCTTCCTGGTTGGCCAGGGCCCGCGCCGGGTCATCGGAGGTTCGTGAGGTCTCGAGCGGATGATAGGGCGGATTGAAAAACACACCGTCGTAGGATATGGGCTCGAGGACCGTCGGCGGTGCCTTGATGTCACCGCGAATAATACGAAACCGCTTATCGAGGCCATTGGCCTGCGAGTTCTCGCGCGCGAGATCCGCCAAGTCCGGCTGGATCTCGAGCCCGGTCACTGTCACGCCTTCAGCGCCTTGACGCCCCA
>JBFELD010000016.1:0-13751 GCA_041552375.1 Kiloniellaceae bacterium
GGTCGGCTCGACGGTGATCTGGATCTCACGCTCGCTGCCGCCGAAGACGTTCACCTCGCCGACCCCGGGCACACGCTCCAGCCGGTCCTTGATCACGTCCTCGGTGAAATCTCCGAACTCGTGGATCGGGCGCTCGTTGCCCTCGGCCCGGGTGATGATGAACCAGGAGATGGCGTTGTCCTCGCTGCCGGCGGTCTTCAGCGAGGGCTCGTCAGCCTCGTCGGGATAGCCGGTCACCCGGTCGAGCCGGTTGGAGACCAGCAGTAAGGCGCGGCCCATATCGGTGCCGACATCGAACTCCAGAGTGATCCGGGCGCGCCCTTGCTCGGACTGGCTGGTGATGTCGGCGAGGCCGGGAATGCCGGTCAGAACCTCCTCTTGTTGGTTGGTGATCTCGCGCTCCACCTCCGCCGGCGCGGCGCCGGGCCAATTCGTGGTGACGCTGATGATCGGCCGGTTGACGTCGGGGGCGAGCTGGATGGGGATCGTGTCGAGGGCGACCAGCCCGAACATCACCACCATCAGGACCGCGGCGATCACGGCGATGGGCCGCTCGATCGAGGTCCGGATCGGGTTCATCACGAGGCCCCGTCGATCTGCACCTGGGCGCCCGGTGTCAGGCGTTCGTTGCCGCGGGTGACCACCAAATCGCCTTCCGCAAGGCCGCTCAGAACCTCCAGCCGGTCACCCAGACCCTCGCCGATCTCGATCACCCGCGGCTCGGCTTTATCGTCCTTGATGATGTAGACCACGGTCTTGCCGAGCTGGCGGATGATGGCGTCCTTGTGCACGGTCAGCACGTCGCGTGCGGCGCCGGCGGGGACCGAGACGATAACCGATTGCGCGTTGGCCAGGCGCGAGATGAGACCGTTGAAGCGTGGCGTGAAGCGGACCGCGCGGGTGCGGGTCAAGGGGTTTTCCGAGGGCAGGACCGCACGCACGATCGCGCGGTGATGCGTGCCGTCGTCAAGCTCGAAGTCTGTCGCTGTTCCCTCTTGCAGGCCACCGAGGCGCTCGAAGGGGACGTCGGCCTCGATCTCCAGGCTCTGATCGGCGATCATATAAACCAGTGGCTCGCCGATCCGCACGTAGGCGCCGGTCTCGGTCAGGCGTCGGGTGACGACACCGTCATAGGGCGCGACCACCTTGGTGTAGTCGAGGTTGATCTGGTTGAGCTGAAGTTCCGCCTCGGCCTGGGCGACGATCGCCTGCGCTTCGCGCACCCGCTGCAAGGCGATGGTGACCTGCTGGCGGCTATCGTCGTAGCGGGCCTGGCTGAAAGCGGCGGACTTGCGCAGCCGCTCCATGCGGTCGAGCTCTTGTTTGGCCAGCGCCATCTCGGCCCGGTTGGTCTCGAGCTGGGCCTTGGCCAGGGCGACGGCGGTTTCGGCCAAATCCCGCCGGGACCGCAGGATGTCGTCATTGAGGGTCGCGATCACGTCACCTGCGAATACACGATCGCCGATCTCGACCTCGAATGAGGCGACCGGCCCGTCGATTTTCGCAGCGACCTCGCCCGCCTGCCTGGCCACCAGCCGGCCGATGACCGGAACGGTCTGTGATAACGGCTGCGAGACCACGGCGTCGACGCGGACCAGGAACGGTGTCTGCGCGCTGGCCGAGGCACAGAACATGGCCAACCCGCAGAGCGCTGCAAGCATTCCCGACCAAGCGTAACTCATGCGAAAAGCGCTCAGCGTCATCTCCTTCGGTTCCGGCCCGAGATTCGGCCCTCTTGCATAAGAACCGGTCGGTGGGCGCAGCACCTGTCGCCCCGCGCGCTGAAATCAACCCCGATGCCTCGTGTCGATGCTCAAAAGATGGGGTGCCGGGCGGGGTTTAGTCAATGCCTTATGCGGTCATCTTTTCGTCAGGTCTTCGCCGTCCGCGGCCTGTCTTTCGGCTCGAACCGGGTCATGTCGGGCGCAATCTTCTGGCCAAGTCGGTGATCGCTCGCTAAGACATCCCAAGCGATGGGGATCGAACACCATGACAACCTGCTATTACACGCATCCGGCTTGCGTGGAACACGACCCGGGGGCCTATCATCCTGAGAATCCCGGCCGTTTGCGTGCCGTCAATGCCGCCTTGGAGGCGGCGGTGCTCGATGGCTTGCAGTGGCGCGAGGCACCCCGCGGCACGCCAGAGCAAGCTGCCCTAGCGCATCCGGCGGACTACGTCGGCTTCGTCCTGGAGAACATTCCGCAAACCGGCCAACTTGCTTTCGACGGTGATACCGTAGCCTCTCCCGCGACAGGCGAGGCGGCCCTGCGGGCCATCGGCGCGGTGACCGCGGCGGTGGACGCGGTGATGGCCGGAGAGGCCGACAATGCCTTTTGCGGTGTGCGTCCACCGGGCCATCATGCCGAGCAGACCCGGGCCATGGGCTTTTGCCTCTTCAACAACGTGGCCGTGGCGGCCCAGCATGCGCGACATGAGCATGGGTTGGACCGGGTCGCGGTGGTGGATTTCGACGTCCACCACGGCAACGGGACGCAGGCGATTTTTTGGGACGAGCCTGAGTTGTTTTTCGCCTCGACCCACCAGATGCCGCTTTATCCAGGCACCGGTAGCGCCGAGGAGCGCGGCGCCCACGACAACATCGTCAATGCTCCGTTGCCACCGAGCGCGGGAAGCCAAGCGTTTCGGCAGGCGATCGAGGAGACGGTGTTGCCTGGGCTGACCGCTTTCGCCCCGGAGTTGATCCTGGTCTCGGCGGGTTTCGACGCCCACAAGGACGATCCTCTCGCGGGCCTCAACTTCGAGGACGAAGATTATGCCTGGGTGACCGAGCGGCTGGTCGGCGCGGCGGCCGAGCTTTGTGATGGTCGTCTTATCTCCACTCTCGAGGGTGGTTACAACCATGATGCCCTGGGGCGGAGCTGCGTGGCGCACGTCAAGGCCTTGATGGCGGCATAATATCGACACGAGGCTTTTGGGAAATGTCATTGTCCCGGTGGGATAGCTCGGGTAAGCATCTATGGGGGCGGATCCTCTAATAAAAGGGGGCGAGGCGATGAGTGAGAAGAACCTGCCCAAGGACATTGCGGCGATGTCCTTCGAGGATGCCCTCGAGGAACTCAAGGCGATCGTCGGCCGCCTCGAGTCGGGGCAGGGCAAGCTCGACGAGGCGATCGAGGCCTACGAGCGCGGCGCCTTGCTCAAACGCCATTGCGAGGGCAAGCTGCGCGAGGCACAAGAGAAGATCGAGAAGATCTCTTTGAAAGCCGACGGTTCCGTCGCGAGCGAGCCCTTCGAGGTCGATTAGGTAGACCCCTCATGCAGCCTTTCATGCAACGCCTGGAGGCCCACGCCTCCACCGTGACCGCGGCCCTCGATCGTTTGCTGCCGGAAGTGGACGGGCCGCGCGGCCGTGTGGTCGAGGCGATGCGTTATTCGGCCCTGTCCGGCGGCAAGCGACTGCGCCCTTTTCTGACGATCGAGACGGCCGTGCTCTTGGGACATGAGGCGACGGCTGCGATAGAGGCGGCTGCCGCCATCGAGATGGTGCATTGCTATAGCCTCATCCACGATGACCTGCCGGCGATGGACGACAGCGCGCTTCGCCGCGGCCGTCCGACGGTGCACAAGGCTTTCGATGAGGCGACGGCCATTTTGGCCGGCGACGGGTTGCTGACGGAGGCTTTTGCCGTGCTCGCGCACCCGTCGTGCCATGACGACCCGCAGGTGCGCGGCGAGTTGGTCGCCGGATTGGCCGCAGCGGCCGGTGCCGCCGGGATGGTCGGTGGCCAGATGATCGATATCTCGCCCAGCCGCGGCGATCTCGACCTGACCGGTATTACCGAGTTGCAGCAGTTGAAAACCGGCGCCCTGATCACATTTTCCTGTGAGGCGGGGGCGATCCTCGCGCGCGCTGATGAGGGCGCACGCCAGCGGCTGGTCGAGTACGCCCAAGCCGTGGGCCTGGCTTTTCAGATCGCCGATGACCTGCTCGACGCGCAGGCCTCGCCTGACGACCTGGGAAAGCCGACCGGCCAGGATGCCGCCCTCGGCAAAGCCACCTTCGTCGGCCAGCTTGGAATCGAGGGTGCGCGTGACCGGGCAGAGGAATTGGTTCGCCAAGCCGAAGGTCAGCTTGCATTTTTCGGCGAAAAAGCGGACCTTTTGCGTTTGACCGCACGATTTATTCTCGAGCGGAGATCATAAGGGGGCCCGGCGTGTGTGCAGGGTGGCACGCCGACGGGTGTCGGGCATGAACCGAACCAGGCACTAAGAAAGGAACGGCGCTTGACGCAGATTGGGCATAATCGGCCAAAACCTACTCTCGATCGGGTGCATTCGCCGCATGACCTGCGCGAGCTCGAAGAGGGCGAACTCAGACAGTTCGCCGACGAGTTGCGCCAAGAGGTGCTGGACAAGGTGGCGCTGACCGGAGGGCATTTGGGGGCCGGTTTGGGGGTCGTCGAGCTCACGACCGCCATTCACTACGTTTTCGATACACCGCGCGATATCTTGATCTGGGACGTGTCTCACCAGTGCTACCCCCACAAGATCATCACCGAGCGCCGGGATCGGATGCACACCTTGCGCCAGGGTGGGGGCCTCTCGGGCTTCACCAGCCGCAAGGAGAGCGAGTACGACCCCTTCGGCGCGGCGCATAGCTCGACCTCGATCTCGGCCGGGCTGGGCTTCGCGGTGGCGCGCGACCTCGAGGACGATGGAACCAACGTGATCTGCGTCATCGGCGACGGCGCGATGAGCGCAGGCATGGCCTATGAGGCGATGAACAACGCCGGCGCCATGGATAGCCGCTTGATCGTGATCCTCAACGACAACGACATGTCCATCGCCCCGCCGGTCGGCGCGATGAGCGCCTATCTTTCCAGGCTCATCTCTTCGAAGTCGTTCCAGTCGATGCGCCATCTCGGCAAGGAAGTGGCGAAGAAGTTCCCCCGCTCCTTCGAACAGGCGGCCAAGCGGGCCGAGGAATATGCCCGTGGCATGCTGACCGGCGGCACTTTGTTCGAGGAGCTGGGCTTCTTCTACGTGGGCCCGATCGACGACCATAACCTCGATCACCTGCTGCCGATCCTGAAGAATGCCAAGACGGCGGACTTCGACGGGCCGGTGCTGATCCACTGCATCACGCAAAAGGGTAAGGGCTACGAGCCGGCCGAGACCTCGGCGGACAAGTACCACGGCGTGGCCAAGTTCGACGTCGTGACCGGCAAGCAGGCCAAGACCCCGCCCAAGGCGCCGGCCTATCAGAACATCTTCGGCGAGGCGCTCGTCGCCGAGGCCGAGGTGGACGAGAGGATCGTCGCCGTCACTGCCGCCATGCCCTCGGGCACCGGCGTCAACAAGTTCCAGGAGCGCTTTCCGGAACGGACCTTCGATGTCGGCATTGCCGAGCAGCACGCCGTTACTTTCTGCGCCGGCCTCGCGTGTAAGGGCTATCGGCCCTTCGCGGCGATCTATTCGACCTTCCTCCAGCGCGCTTACGACCAGGTGGTGCACGACGTCGCCATCCAGTCCTTGCCAGTGCGCTTCGCCATCGATCGGGCCGGCATGGTCGGTGCCGACGGCGTCACCCATCAAGGAAGCTACGACGTGGCTTACTTGGGATGCCTGCCGGGCTTCGTGCTGATGGCGGCGGCCGACGAGGCTGAGCTTTATCATATGGTTGCGACCGCCTGTAAGATCGACGACCGGCCCTCGGCCATTCGCTATCCCCGGGGCGAGGGAACCGGCTTGGTCGAGGTTCCGGCCCGCGGCACGCCGCTGGAGATCGGCAAGGGCCGCATTCTGTGCGAGGGCAGCAAGATCGCGATCCTGTCTTATGGAACACGTTTGCACGAAGCTCTTGCGGCGGCCGAGGATCTGGCCGCGCGGGGGCTGTCGACGACGGTTGCCGATGCCCGCTTCGCCAAGCCGCTCGACGAGGACCTGGTGCGGCGCCTGGCGCGTGAGCATGAGGTGATGATCACCCTGGAGGAAGGGTCGATCGGTGGCTTCGCCACGCAGGTCATGCAGTTCCTGGCCCTGCAGGGCCTCCTCGATAATGGTCTGAAGTTCCGGCCCATGACCTTGCCCGATTTCTTCATCGACCACGACAAGCCGGCTGCCCAGGTCGCTTTGGCGGGTTTGGATGCGAAGGGCGTGGTGGCGACCGCGCTGCAGGCGTTGGGCGAGGCGACGGTCGAATCGCCCGCACGCGCCTGAGACCACGCCCGTGCCGCGGCGCTGGTGGGTAAAGCCCGCCAGTTGCGCACGGGCGCGGGGGCTGGCCTAAGCAAGGATGACGGACATGGACCGGGCAACGCCCCGCCCAGAGGGCGGCGGCGCAAAGAGGCTTGACGACGGGTCAGTGCCGTCATGGCGTGCCGAATTGGACAGCACGGTCAAGCTAGCCCTGCCCTTGGCCGGTTCCTTCATCGGCAGCGTCGCCATCTCGACCACGGATGTGGTGATGATGGGGTGGCTTGGCGCCGAGGCTCTGGCCGCCGGGTCGCTCGGCTACAATCTCCTCTTTCCGCTATATCTTTTGGGCCTCGGGGTCATTTTGGCGGTCGCTCCGATGACCGCGAGCGCACTGGGCGCCGGTGACGAGAGAGCGGTCCGCCGGACCTTTCGCCAAGGCCTGTGGGTCGGCTTTATCTTGGCCATCCCTTTCGGCGTCGTGCTTTGGCAGGGGCGCCCCATACTCCTCGCCTTCGGACAGGAGGAGCGCCTCGTGCTACGGACCGAGGAGTACTTGCGCGTGGTGCTCTGGGGCTTGGCACCGATTTTCTGGTATACGGCCTTGCGGAGCTTTTTGACGGCGCTCTCGCGGGTGCGGCCGATCCTCGTCATTACGCTCGTGGCGGTGGGGGTGAACGCGTTGGGGAACTACGCCCTGATGTTTGGCCATTTCGGCTTTCCGCGCCTTGAGCTGGTGGGAGCGGCCATCAGCACGGTCATCGTCGATGTCTTCTTGTTCCTCGGGCTGTTGGTCTATGTGCTACGGCGGAAGGATTTCGCCCGCTTCGGCCTGTTCGAGCGTTTTTGGCGTGCCGACTGGCCGCGGTTCCTGGCGCTCATAAAGCTCGGCATTCCGATCGGCATGGGCATCATCGCCGAGGCCTTCTTTTTCTCGGCGGCGATCTTCCTCATGGGATGGATTTCGACCGAGGCGGTGGCCGCGGCGACCATTGTCCTGCAGTGCATGGCCGTCGCCTTCATGGCGCCCTTGGGGATCGGACACGCGACGATGGTCCGTGTCGGCTACCATGCCGGGGCCGGACACCCGGCGGCGGTCAAGCAGGCGGCGCAGGCCGGTCTGTCGGTCGCTTTTGCCTGTGTAGTGGTGACCGCAGGCCTCTTCATCGGTGTCGGCGAGTTTCTGGTTGGCCTCTTTTTGTCTCCCGCCGATCGGGCCGGCGGCGTGGTGGTCGGGATGGCCGTGGCCTTGATGGCCTCGGCCGCGCTGTTCCAGGTCTTCGATGGCTTGCAGCTCGTGGCCGTCAGCGTCTTGCGGGGTTTGCATGCTACCCGCACGGCCATGTGGCTGGCCTTCATCAGCTTTTGGGGTGTCGGTTTTACCGCCGCCTATACGCTGGGCTTTCCCTTGGGGTTTGGGCGTCAGGGCGTGTGGTGGGGACTGGGCATCGGCCTGGCCTGCGCCGCCGTCCTCGCCATCCTCGTGGCCTGGCGCGCCATGGCCGGGATGGCGGCGGGGCGGAGATACCGTTGAGCGGGGGCAAGCAGCGGGCCGACGTGGCCCTGGTTGCGCGCGGGCTGGCCGAAAGCCGTACCAAGGCGCAGGCGCTCGTGATGGCCGGGCTTGTTTACTCCGGCGAGCAACGAGTGGAAAAGCCCGGCCAACTCATCACCGAGGACCAGGTGCTGGAGGTCCGCGGTGCCGATCATCCTTGGGTCAGCCGCGGAGGCCTGAAGCTGGAGGCGGCGCTGGATCACTTCGCCATCGATCCGGCGGGCGCGGTGTGTCTCGACATCGGCGCCTCCACCGGCGGCTTCACCGACGTTCTGTTGGCGCGCGGGGCGAGACGGGTCTACGCCGTCGATGTCGGCCGCGGTCAGCTCGCTTGGAAGCTGCGGGGAGATCCGCGGGTCGTCGTGTTGGAGAAGACCAACGCGCGATATCTGACATCCGAGCAGGTGCCCGAGCCGGTCGGCCTCGTGGTCTGCGATGCCAGCTTCATCGGCCTGGAGGTCGTTCTCGAGCGACCGCTCACCTTTGCCGCGCCGGGCGCCAGGTTGATCGCCCTGATCAAGCCCCAGTTCGAGGTGGGCCGCGGACAGGTCGGCAAGGGTGGTATCGTGCGCGACCCGGCCCAGCACGAAGCGGTTTGCGAGCGGATCCGGGCCTGGCTCGAAACACGTCCCGGATGGCGAGTTTTGGGCGTGATTTCGAGCCCGATCGCGGGCAGCGAGGGGAATAAGGAGTTTCTTATCGCCGCGCGGTTGGATGCGGCCTAATCGCGCTGGAGTACTTCCGGCGCCCGCAAAGCTTCAGGCCGCGTCTCGCCCGAGACCATCTGGATGAGGCCATCCAGCGAGTTGAGCGCGCGGGCTACGCTTGCCAAGGAAGCGAGAAGCGAACCGACGCCGGAGGGCGAGAGGTCACCCGACAACAGGTCCTGAAACACCGCTTGCCAGGGATCGCGCGGCTCCGGGAAGAGGGTAAGGGCGATCGCCGCATCGGGGTCAATGCCGGCCCTCTCCTTGGCCAACGCGATCGCCTCGCGATAGCCGCCAAGCCGGTCGACGAGACCCTGGTCCATCGCATCGGCACCGCTCCAGACCCGACCGCCTGCCGCGGCCTCGACCTGTTCCGTCGCAAGGCCGCGACCGTCGGCAACCTTGGCGGTGAAGTCCGCATAGGTCTCGTCGAGGGAGCGGTTGAGATGGTCCCACCCCGCCTCGTCGAAGGGATGATTGGCGCTCCAAAGCCTGGCGTTGCGCCCGGCGGCGACGCCGTCCCAGGAGATGTCCAGCTTGGCCCACAGCTCTTGCAGGACGACCTTGCCGGCGACGACGCCGATTGAACCGGTGACGGTGCCGGGCTGCGCGACGATCCCGGCGGCCGGCGCGGCGAGGAAATAGCCGCCCGAAGCGGCGATGTTGCCCATGGAAACGATGACGGGCACGTTCATATCGCGGGCGCGCCTCACCTCCCGCCAGATGGCATCGGAGGCCACGTAGCTCCCCCCCGGACTGTCCACCCGGACGAGGATCGCTTTCACCTCCGGATCCTCCAGGGCCTCGGCAATGGTCGAGGCGACATCGTCGGAGCCCATCGTGACCGTGCCGAAGACAGGATCGTTCTGACCGTTGCCCAGGACGATGGGCCCCTGGGCCTGGACAAGGGCGACGACCGGGTCCGATGTGTCCTCGTCGTGGGGCTCCTCGGCGAGCAGGCCGTGATAATCCTTGAGCCCGAAGAAGTCGCTTTCGGCACCGGCCGCGCTCAACGCGGCGTCGGCCGCTTCGTCCCAATATCCAAGCCGGTCGACAAGCCGGGCCTCGAGCCCGGCTTCTGCGTTGAGAGGGCCTCGGTCGATCAGCGCGCTCAAGGTTTCGGGACTGAGCCCGCGCGCGCTTGCCGTGCCATCGATCCACTGTTCCAACCAGGAGTCTACGAGGCGCTGCAGGTTACGGCGCTGTGCCTCCGGCAGGCGGTCTTCGGTGATGCTGCTGGCGGCGCCCTTGTATTCCTTGCGCTCGGCGATTTGCGGCTCGACACCGATTTCGTCGAGGGCGCTCTTGAGGAAGGGGCTTTCGAAGGCGAAGCCGACGATGCCCAGATCGCCCGAAGGCTGCATCCAGACCTCGCCGGCGGCGCTGACCAGATAAAAGTGCATCATCGCATCGCCGCCCTCGCCGAAGCTCTCGGCAAAGGCGGTGACCGGCTTGCCGCTATCGCGAAAATCGGCGATCGCGTCGCGCAGCTCTTGCACTTGGGCCATGCCCAGAGGGCCGCGGCCGGCGCGCAGGAAGAGCCCCGCCACCCGAGGATCGTTCGCCGCCGCCTCAAGTGTTTCCAAAACCTCGATCATGGCCAGCGGATGGCCCAGCGCGGCCCGGGCGAGGGGGTTGTCGGGTTGAGCCTCGAGCACGCCGGGTGAGATGTCGAGCATCAGCACCATGGTCTCCGGCGGTGCGCCGTCCTCGGTGCGGAGCTTGTCGAGCTTGGTGGCCATCAGACCCAGCCCCACCCCGGCGAGCACGATCAGGAGCCCAATGCTGGCGAGCAAGCCGACAAGGCATTTCAAGAAAAACAGGATGAGACGCATGGTCGTCCTCGTCTAAGGCTGACGGTTGGAGGTCGAGCTCTCAAGACCCGATCTGGCCGCGGTTGCGAAGGGCATGATCGGCCAGCACCACGGCCATCATCGCCTCGCCCACCGGAACCGCGCGAATGCCGACGCAGGGATCGTGCCGGCCCTTGGTGACGATCTCGGTCTCGTTGCCGTCCTGGTCGACGGTTCGTCGCGGGGTCATGATTGAGGAGGTGGGTTTGACGGCAAAGCGCACGACGACGTCCTGGCCGCTGCTGATACCGCCGAGGATGCCGCCGGCGTTGTTCGACAGGAAGGTGATCGTCTCCCCGTTCTGACGCATCTCGTCGGCGTTTTCCTCGCCACTCAGCGCCGCGGCGGCGAGGCCGGCACCGATCTCCACGGCCTTGACGGCGTTGATCGACATCATCGCCTTGGCGAGGTCGGCGTCGAGCTTGTCGTAGACGGGCTCCCCCAGGCCTGCCGGCACACCGCCGGCGACGACCTCGACAACGGCGCCGATGGATGATCCTCGCTTGCGGATCTCGTCCAGGTAACCGGTCCACTTTTCCGCTGCCTTCGCGTCGGGACACCAGAAGGGATTGTCCTCGCAGACCTGCCAATCCCAATTGTCGCGGTCGATGGCATGCGGGCCCATTTGCACGAGCGCGCCGCGGATCGTCACCGGCTGCCCGAGAACATGATCCAGCACCTTGCGGGCGATGCCACCGGCGGCCACACGCATGGCGGTCTCCCGCGCCGAGGCGCGGCCCCCGCCACGGGGGTCGCGCAGGCCGTACTTTGCCCAGTAGGTGACATCGGCGTGCCCCGGCCGGAACTTGGTGGCGATGTCACCGTAATCCTTGGAGCGATGATCGACATTGTCGATAACCAGGCCGATCGGCGTGCCTGTCGTTACCCCCTCGAAGACGCCCGAGAGGATACGCACCCGGTCGGGCTCGCGGCGCTGCGTTGTAAAGCGGGACTGGCCGGGCCGGCGTCTATCCAACCAGACCTGAAGGTCTTCCTCGGCAAGCGGTATGCGCGGCGGCACGCCGTCCACCACGCAACCGATGGCCGGCCCGTGACTCTCGCCCCAGGTCGCGAATCGGAAGCTTTCCCCGAAAGTGTTTCCGGCCATGACGTCTCATCCAGATAGGGGACCGGCAGATCCTTCTAAGTGGGGCTGTTGAAGCCCTTGAGCAGCTCCGCCAGTTGCGGTGCCGCGTCGGTCTGCATCATGCCGACGATGTGGTAGCCCGAGTCGACGTGATGGACTTCCCCGGTGACACCGCCCGAAAGGTCGGAGAGCAGATAGAGTGCCGCACCGCCCACCTGCTCCAGGCTGACGTTGCGCCGCAGGGGCGAATTGTACTCGTTCCACTTCAGAATATAGCGAAAGTCCCCGATCCCCGAGGCCGCCAGCGTCTTGATCGGGCCGGCCGAGATGGCATTTACGCGGATCCCCCGATCGCCCAAGTCCGCGGCCAGGTAGCGCACGCTCGCCTCGAGCGCCGCCTTGGCCACGCCCATGACGTTGTAGTGCGGCATCACCCGCTCCGCCCCGTAATAGGTGAGCGTCAGCATGCTGCCACTCTCGGTCATCAAGCGCGCCGCGCGCTGCGCCAGCGCGGTGAATGAATAGCAGGAGATGTCCAGGCAGCGGCTGAAATTCTCACGCGAGGTGTTGAGATACTGTCCCTTCAACTCCTCCTTGTCGGAGTAGGCGATGGCATGGACGAGAAAGTCGAGCCGTCCCCAGGTCTCTTCGATCTTCTCGAAAACCGCGTCCATGCTGGCGTCGTCCGTGACGTCACAGGGCATGATCAGGTCGGAGCCAACCGACTGAGCCAGAGGCTGAACACGCTTCAGGAGCGCCTCGCCCTGATAGGTGAAGGCGAGTTGGGCGCCATGCGCGCTAGCCTTCGAGGCGATTCCCCAGGCGATCGATCGGTCGTTGGCGACCCCCATGACGAGGCCGCATTTTCCAGCCATAATCTCTGGGAATTTATTCATAATTTCCCGTTGCGTCTTTTCGTAGAATCGAGCGAAAGCCCAGGAAGTGCGGCAGCATCCTACACGAAAGGCCCGTGCGGTCAAAGGAACTGAGGCGCCCGACACGGGCCGTCCGGGGCCTTTTTGCCGCATCGGGTGGGCCGCGTGAGCGGGGCCCGCCGGGATAGCCTTGTGGGTCGTGTTTTCGGGTTCTGGGCCTATGTGGCCGGCCGATTCATGAAGGACGGATGCCTGATCATTGCCGCGTCGCTCAGCTATGCCGCGCTGTTATCGCTCGTGCCGCTCTTGACGATCGCTCTGGCGCTCGTCTCCCTGGTGCCGCGGTTCGAAGGGGTTCGACTTGAGCTGCAATCTTTCATTTTTGAGCACTTTCTGCCCGCTGCAGGGGAGGGGGTTCAACACCAGGTGGCCCTCTTCGTCGAGAATGCCCAGACGATCACGGGGATCGGGTTCTTGTTTCTCCTGGCGACCGTCTATCTGCTGCTCTCCAATATCATCTCCGCGTTCAACCGCATCTGGCGCGTAGCTGTGCCCCCGTCGCTCCTCTCGCAGGCATCGTTGAAATGGCTGATCTTGATCACGGGGCCCCTACTTGCGGGATTCTCCATTTATCTTTCCTCCTATGCTTTCGCGATGGTCGAGTGGATGGGCCTCGAAAGCTACGCCGAGTCCTACTATCTCACCCACTTGTTGCCGTTTTTTACCGGTAGCGTCGCCTTCGCCGTTATCTATTTGTTGCTGCCGGCCAGAGCGGTGCGCCTGCCCGATGCGATCCTGGGCGCGATTGTCGCCGGTCTGCTGTTCGAGGTCTTGAAGCGTGGTTTTGGGATCTATCTACGGCATTTCCCATCATATGAAGCCATCTACGGTGCCCTGGCCGCGATTCCCGTTTTCCTGGTTTGGACCTATCTGCTTTGGATCGTTGTCCTGCTGGGGGCGGAGATTACCGCCGCCTTGCCGGAATGGCGTATCGGTGGCCGGGGCGCTGGAACGGAGAGGGGGCCGGCGGCACGGATCGCTATGGCCGCGGCCGTCGTCGAACGCCTGCATAGGGCCCGCTCGCGCAAGGTCTCCGGCTTGCGGGAGCGCAGTCTGTTGCGGGGCCTTCCCGTCGATCCGGGTCAGCTCAGCGAGGTTCTTCTCGGTCTGAGGCGCGGCGGTTTGGTGCGGCGCCGGTGGGGTCGTTGGTTTTTGACCAAGGCGCCGGGCCAGATCTCCCTGGCCGAGCTGGTTCAAGCGATCGGACTTTCCTGGGAACACCGCGACGATTGGCCAGCCTCGGCGCTCGAGGCGATCCGCCTTTGGACCCTCGACCCGAAAGCCGCGAAAACCACACCGCTTGAAAAGCTATTTCCGTGACCGGAGCGCGCCCTATTTTTCCTCTGTGATCCCGGCGTTTTTGCGCGGGTCATAGTCGTGCGCCTTTCCCCAGCTCTTGACGAAATCGCGCAGCTTGCGGTCCGGTTGGTCCGGGAGCACGAGCTTGAGCTTGAC
>JBFELD010000017.1:0-13448 GCA_041552375.1 Kiloniellaceae bacterium
AAAATAGAAATATATATTGAAAATTTACTTAAAATCCCATTTAAAATCTGAGATCACGTGCCCGATAACCGGCATATCAACCGGAGCGAACCGCGTCCTTGAGCACGTCGACGATGATCCTGGTCGCGACCTCGACGATAACCAGGTCGGTGCCGGCCAGTATCCACTCCTGCCCGGGCCGTTTGGGCAGTTGAGCCAGCAGATCGCCCGGCATGTAGCGCTTGGCGATGCCCGGGGGCAGGGCGCCGCCGCGGGCGATCTTGCGTTGAATCCCCGGCGGTAGAGGCTTGGCGCCGGCAAATTCGGGCGGCGGGTGCGCGTGGTTGCGGTCAACATAACTGTCGATGATGGCACGCTCAGCAGCCGTGATCAGGCCGATGACCAGTTGCTCGGCGGGAGAGTTCTGCTTGGCGGCCGTGACACTCTGCTTGGCCCCGGATTTTTTCTTGCCGCCGGCAAGCGCGGGCGCAGCATTGAGGATCAGGGCGACGGATACAAGAGCGAGCAGGAAACGCATAGGATCAATCCCTTCGGCAACCTCGTAGATGCAAACCGCAGAATCCTAGCGGAAAGGAACTCAGGTGCACAGCTATCCAAAAGAGGAATGCCCCCAACTGGTAAGCGTTCGGTTAAAAGAACAATTCGAGATGTTGTCGGTGGGCTGTGGCGTCGGTATCAGGATATTTCCGGTGACCGGGTATTAACGAATTGCCCTGTATTATTCTTGCGGCGGCGGCTTCCTTCGTCCTTCGAACCCCGGAGGATTGATCATACCCTTTTTTCATGCAAAGCCCCGTGACGAGGCGGCGGCCAGGGCTGCCTTCATCAAGACGGTAGCAAGCCGGGTCGAGCTGCAAGATGGCGAGCTCGCAACCGACGCACGCGATGAGCTGCGGCGTCACTGCGAGGTTTGGTTCGACACGGTCACGCAGTCGCTGAAATATAATTACGACCTGTCGTGGGAGGACTTTCGCCCAGGAGTGCTGGCGAGGTTTCTTCTCGAACACGTTTTGGAAGGCGAGAAACCAAACTACGTCGTCGATTGGTTTCTCATGCCTGCCGTGAAGGACTATGGCGCCCTTTGGCTGACCGAAAAGGCCAGGCGGAATTGGGACGGCACCCTTCTCGAGCATCCCATCTCCCGCGGGTCCTAGCGTCTGCCGGACGGGATTGATACAAATCAGCACTGTGGTCGGCGCCGTCGGCTAGCATGGGTTGCAAATACCGATCGGTGAACACACGTATGGATCGGCTTGCCCGTGGAGAGAATGCCGATGCGTGGGATCGTGTCTCTGGTGGCGGCGCTCGACGGTTCGCCGGCGAGTGAACGGGCGCTTGTTTTGGCCGGGCAGCTGGCCTGCACCTTCCAGGCCAAGGTGACGGTACTGCACGTCATCGCCGGAGTTCCTCATGCCGTGACCGAGCTGCGTGAGAACCTTGTGGCTCCCGAACTGCGGGCATACGCCGACCTCGAGCACCGGGCGGTCAACGACGCCATGTGGGCCCTGGGTGAGGAGCTTGCCGGCCAAGGCGTGCGTCGGCTGCGGGAGATGGGCGTCGGCGAGGTCGGGGTGGCGATCGAGGTCGGCGATGCGGCTGTGCGGATCGTCGATTTCGCTCGCCACAACGAGGTGACCCAGATCATTCTGGGCCGCCGCGGTCTGAGCGGGATCGAGCGGATCTTGCTGGGCAGCGTGTGCGACAAGGTGGTGCGCCTGGCGCCCTGCGCTTGCATCGCCGTACCCTGATCGGGAAAACATCCTCAGCCGGGTCTTGTCCCTATTTTCAGTCCAACGCGCAGACGTCCGGCAGGGGGATCGAGGCGGCATTTTCGGTCTCGAAGTCCGCGTAGCGGCCGTCGGACTGGCGCGGGCAATCGCGTGCGAAGCCGGCCTCGACCACGGCTTGTCCGAGATCCCGGCCATCGAGCGTGCAGGTGGCGTAGATCCGGTCCCAGGCACGCTCGCCGGTCAGCGCGCAGGTCACCGTCCGGCCAAGGACGAGGTCCGAGAGAAACCGCTTGGCCGCGTCTCCCGCGGGCTCTTCGGCCTCCGGAACCGCGATGCCTCTGAGCGCAATTACGGTCGCGCCGACAACCAGAGTATCGCCGCTGAGCACGCGGTCCACCCTGTCCGACACGTGGCCACCCGAACGGCTGGCATAAATGGCGAGCAAGGCCAACAAGGTGACGGCAATCGCTAGGTTGATCCAGGATCGGCGCGTGATCGGCGCCCGTGGCTTGAACGGCCAGACCATGTGAGCCCCGCTACCTAGAGACGCCTGACCATCGGTGTGATGGCGAGGCTCAGCAGGAAGAAGACCAAGGCGGCCACGACGATGGACGGCCCGGAAGGCGTGTCCAGGCCAAGCGACACGAACAGCCCGGCCACGCCCGCGCCCGCGCCGATGAGGGCGGCCATGACGGCCATCTGCTCGGGCGTGCGGGAAAGGGGACGGGCGGCCGCGGCAGGGATGATCAGCAGCGAGGTGATCAGCAATATGCCGATCACCTTCATTGCCACGGCGATGACCACCGCCATCAACGCCATGAACATGAGGCGGTGGCGCAACGCGGCGACGCCTTCGGCTCGGGCCAGGTCCTCGTTGATGGTGATGGCGAGCAAGGGCCGCCAAATCAGAACGAGCCCCAAGAGGCTCAAGCCGCCGCCGCCCCAGATCAGCGCCACCTCGCCCCAGCTTGCCGCCAGAACATCGCCAAAGAGATAGCCCATCAAGTCGAGCCGCAACCACGGCATCAGGCCGACCAGCACCAGGCCCAAAGATAGGGCCGAGTGCGAGAGGATGCCGAGCAGGGTATCCGTGGCGATCCGGCCGGAGTGCTGAAACGCGATCAGCAGCAAGGCGACTGTGAAGGTGACGCCGACGACGCCGAGAGTGAGGTCTATGCCCAGCAGGAAGTCGAGAGCCACGCCAAGCAACGCCGAGTGCGCCATGGTATCGCCGAAATAGGCCATGCGCCGCCAAACGATGAAGCAGCCGAGCGGCCCGGCGAGCAGGGCCGCACCCACGGCGGCCGCCAGAGCGCGCAAAAAGAACTCGTCAAGCATCCCGTCGTCTCGCCTCCTGGGGTCGTGGTGCGGGTTGGCAGGGTACGACCTCGCCCGCAAGGTCATGATCATGATCGTGCGCGTGCCGGTAAAGCGCGTAGGCTTCGACCGCACGGGGCCCGAAAAGGCGGCGATACTCGACGTCCCGTGTCACCTCCTGTGGGGCGCCTGTGCAGCAGACGTGGTGGTTCAGGCAAATCACCCGATCCGTCGCCGCCATGACCACGTGCAGGTCGTGGCTGACCAGAAGCACCCCGCAGGTGAAGTGGTCCCGGATGTTGGCGATCAGCTCGTAGAGCGTCGCCTCGCCCGCGTAATCCACGCCCTGCACCGGCTCGTCGAGGACCAGCAGGTCCGGCCGGCCGAGAAGGGCACGAGCCAGAAGCACGCGCTGCAATTCACCACCGGAAAGGCTTTGCACGGGGTGGTCGAGATGCGTGTCGACGCCCGTTTGGGCCAGCGCCGCGACCACGTCGCGCCGCGGATGGCGGCGGGTCGCGGTCATCAGGCGGGCCACCGTCAATGGCAAGGTGGTGTCGATCTGCACTCTTTGTGGAAGATAGCCAACGGTCAGTTTCGGGCGCCGCCAGACTTTGCCGGCATCGGGATCGATCAATCCGAGGAGAGCCCGCAACACCGTGGTCTTGCCCCCTCCGTTGGGGCCGATCAAGGTCACGATCTCGCCCGACGAAACGCTGAGATCGACGTCATGGATCAGCCATCGGCCGCCCCGCTCGATGCCGAGCCCAGCCGCGCGGATCAGAGGTTCAACGGCTGGATGCGCGATCGACGTGCCAGCGTCACCGATCTGGGGAGAGAGGTCACTCATTCGCGTTCGCCGCGCAATCAGGGCACAGTCCCTTGATCTCCACGACCGGCGCGTGGACCTGGAACCCAGCTTGTCCGGCCAGGCGTTGAATGTCCTTCTCGAGGCGACTGTCGCAGGTCTCGGCCACCCGATTGCAGTGTTTGCAGACGAGGAACTGCGCCCCGTGAGAGGCGTCTTGCCGGCTGCAGGCAATGTAAGCGTTGAGGCTTTCGATGCGATGGACCAGCCCCAAGGTCTCGAAGAGCTCCAGGGCGCGGTAGACTTGAACCGGCCCTCCTTTACGCCCCCTCCAGTCGATACGCTCGGCGATCTCATAGGCGCTGAGGGGCTTGTGATCGGAGAGCAGCACCTCGAAAACCGCGCGCCGGTTGGGGGTGAAGCGAACTCTGCGCCCATCACAGGCGGCCTCGGCGTGCTCGAAGCCCAAGGCGATGCAGCTTCCGTGATCGTGCCCCGGTTCGGGAAAGAGTGCTCGATCGCTTGCCATTCGTGTCTCGCCTTTCGATCAAATTTCGTAATGATGTAACATATAATTCAATTTCATCATTTTCGCCATGACAACGGTTCCCATGACAACAATTTCAGGTCTTGCCGTAATGGAAGTCGGCCGAGCGTTCCCCAAAGTCTTGGCGGTCGTCCTTCGCATATCAACCGCGGGTGCTCGACAGGACTGGCCTGCAGGTCGGGTTCGGATAGGTCACGAATTCCGCGGCCGATACGGGAAGTTGTTTCCTGCGAGCTGAGCCCGTGAGGGTAAATCAACAGGGCCCAACAATATATTGTGCGTAAAGCCTACAAGGCAATATAAACTCATACAATGTTATGAGCTATTTTGAAAAAAATACTAGAAAAAAATGCGAATGTATTATAAATGTTACAGTATTAACGGTGCTTAGATATTAACAGTAGGCGGCTTGGTATTTTATCTGCTCTCTTATCCCCCTGGAGAGCCTTCTGGGTCGTCCTGATCGAGATAGAATTTAACAAATTCTCGGTCAGGACGACCAAATTTCTTGTGCAAGCGAACTCAATCGCGCGGTCCCCGCCAAGGCTAGGCGGCGGCCTTCTCGACGCGGGTCAGAGGGAGCCTTCGAGGCGATCGGCACAGCGTCTCAACAGATAGGCCAAGCGCAGTTTGCGCGCGGCGTTTTCCTGCGATTCGCAAGCGCTGCTCGTATCGTTGCCGAAGGGCGGCGCGGTTCGTTTGAAGATCACCAGGACCTCTTCGCTCGGATCGGCATCCCGGAAGACGGGCGCGGCCGCTTCGTTGATCGCTTCCATCTCTTGCGGCCCGAGGCGTTGGTCGGACCTGATGCTGTCGTTTTCGGCCGTATAGAGGCAAAAAGAGATACTGGTGGTTTGCGAGCTGTTGGTGCCGATGTCGATGGGCTCGCACGTGTCGTTGGGGGCTGGTTCGTTTGTCTGCAGGTTCGTGGAAGTGATGGCCTTGGTCCTTTGTGGTTGACGCCTGGGTGCTACCTAAAAAGGGGGCTAATGGCCGGTGCCGAACATTGAGTGAAGGGTTGCTTGGAAGTGGTTGTAGCTCTTCTCGCAATCGTAGAGCCCGATGCGCCAGCCGTTCTGATAGTCGCCATCGGCTTCGGGCAGGGGCGGTGCTTCGGACCGTTCGTAGAAGGGGCTGCCCGCGGAGGCGTAACCGGCATCGCAGCCGTCCTTGTAGCCGATTTGAAAGCGCTCGGATCCCGGGGGCGATGTCCAAGTCGGCGTCGAACAGGCGCCGAGCGTCATTGCGACGAGGACGAGACCTCCAACTTGTGTGCACAGCATACTTTTCGTCATGGGATAACCTTGTCGTGGCGGGTGCGAAAACGAACCGGCACGTGCAACCGTTCGATGGGTCACACGGCGGCTCACACACAAGGATTATATCCCTAAAGGTTACCTTTTGATAACCAAGACGTCAGTCGCGGCCAGACTTGGCGCACGCAAATCCCGAAATCAGCGCTCCAGGCGGGATTGATTGAGCTGATCCATCACCTTGTCCAGCGCCTCGATCGTGAGGTCTTGCATGTCTTGATGATAGCCGGCGTAGAGACGCCCGCCCTCATAAAACACGATCGGGAACCGATAGTTGCGCTGGGACAGCATGGCGAAGATCTGGTCCTCACCCTCGTAGGCGGACAGGTCGATGAAGTCGGCGTTGAAGAAGGTGCGAAGCTGCACCTGAATGTGTGCAAGGCAATCCCGCTTCAAAAATCCCCGTCCGGTTGCCGTGATATAGATCGCGACAAGCGTCTTGGCGTCCGGGTTTTTCGGCAGGTCCATTTCGGAAAGCCGCTTTTCGGCGTGCTCGATGAAAGGCTGGGGGTCCTTCAGACCGCAGACATCGGCGTTCTCTGAAAACTTCACAGTGATATTATTGAAGTATTGGACCTCGGAGGTGATGTTTCTGGCCGCCGCGGGAACGGCGAATAGCACGCAAAAGGCAAGGCAAAGAAGTGACCTGAGCATGTGGAGACCCCCTGGTTATCTTGTTGTCGGTGCCGAACTCGATCGGCGGCGATCTTTTAGGTCAATCAATTTGAAGTTGCAATCTAAAATGGTGATGTCGATTACCGTCTCCCGCGACTGTCCGTAGTCGTGAACTGTCCGATCGGTGAACGGTGGTCCGGCCTGAAAGCGCTGCACTAGAGCGTTGAAATAAATAGAATTTCAATCAAATGCTTTGCTCTTTTCATCCGCCGCTTAAGAGTTCTTTAAGTGTGGGCTGCGTGAATGAGCATATGATGCTTGAGCTATGGGGATATTTGCGCCGAATGGGGCGCGAGTCAGGCGGCGGGACGGCGATGGAGTACGCCTTCGTGGTGGCGCTTATATCCATTGCGGCGGTGGGAAGTTTTACCTACTTCGCCAATGAAATGAACGAGCTTTACGAATACGTGAACAGCGCGTTCATCACGGCGCAGAACTGATCACGATCCGGACGACCTGGACCGACGTCAGCGGTGGACCGGAGCGGCCGTTTAAGATTGGCCGAGCCGAAGCCATCGTTTCTTGGCTTCTCGCCTTGGCTTGGGCGCATCATTCAGTCGCAACCAGTTGAGGTCGATGCCTCGCTCGATGAGGCAGGCCTCCGCGGCTTCGCGCGCCGAGGCATGGGTCTCCGCATATCCCTGGACTTGGAAAATCCCATCCTTCTCATAAGTGACGGTCCAGCGAAAACAGGGCTCGTCGCGACGGCCGTCGGGGCCACGCGTGCCAGGCCACCGTTCGATGATGATATTATGGCGCTTTACGCGCGGTCCTCGGTCGCTCATCTCAACGCCAGTCCGCAACCTCGCAAAATGGCCGCCTTCGTCATTCGACGCCCATCTGAGAGAGTGCCATGCCGCCGCCTCGACGACAAGAGAGGCGCAAGTACTATCGCGTCGTCGAACCGGCGGCCATGGCACTGGATAGGCCACGATCAGGACGGGACTTGAGCATCGTCACCCGACATTCTGTCCGGATCATGGCCGCCGTGAGGTTACCTTGTGATCGGCGCGCGTTGTGGGCGACCTCCGGATATGTTAAAGCGGCCGACAACCCCCTTGGATAGGCAGATCGGCGATCGATGTCATGCATGACCAGGTCCTGACCTTTCGACAGTTGATTGCCCCGACGACGGCCGGAGCCTTCTTCAAGTCCCATTTCGGCCAGCGGCCGCTTCATGTCGAGGGGCCGGGTGAGCGCTATGCCGATCTCTTCTCATGGGACGAGCTCAACGCGCTTTTGCGGATGACCGCCATCTGGAGCAACAAGAGCCTGGAAATGTCGATGAACGGCCGGCGACTGCCGACCGAAGCCTATTGCTACGAGGGAACGACGCGCGACAACGAGCGCGGCTGGCGCCCCGACTTCGAGCGCGTCGGCCAGCATCTCAAGAAGGGTGCCTCCATGACCCTCAATTACGTGGGTCGCTTGACACCTTCTTTGCGCTCCCTCTCGCAGACCTTCGAGGCGGTTTTCGGGGCCCCGGTCAACATCTTCGCCTTCTGCTCCTGGGAAGGGGTCGGCGCCTATCCCTCCCACTTCGATACCGGAAGCGTCTTCGTCTGCCAGATCGATGGCTGCAAAACCTGGAACCTCTATGAAGGCCGTATGCCGAACGCGGCGCACTCGCCGGGTTGTTCAGCTGGCGATTTTCCGCAGGAGTTTCATGAGAAGACCAAGGGCAAGGTCCTGCACCAAATCGAGCTACGGCCGGGGGATCTGCTCTACGTGCCGCACGGCCAGTATCACGACGCCGTCGCCAGCTCCGATGTATCCCTTCATCTCTCGATCGCGGTACGGCACATGGTGGCGCACGATCTGGTCAATGTGCTCACGGCCGATCTCCCGAAGGATCCTTTGTTTCGCGAGCACCTTCCTCATATCGACGCGGTCGCCGGGTCCGAAGGCTATCGCAAGCGGCTCGCCCAGCGTCTCGGCGAGATCATCGAAGCACAGCAGATCAGTGACGAGCTGAGAAGATTTCTCCACGCCAAGGCTTACGAGGGGGTGGCCGAGTTCGACCTACCGCATATCGGCGAGGCGCGGGTCTACCGCGTGCGCTGGATGCACTTCACGCTGGCCGATGGAGAGAACGTGCTGAGGGGGCCGAACCGTGGCGAGGCCCTGAGCGATGAGCAAGCGGCCTGGGCGCGCTGGGCCCTGGGGCATGATTATTTTTCCACGCTGGCCCTGGCCGAGGCCTTCCCCCAGACCGACCCGGAGGAGCGAGCCGCTTGGTTGCGTGACGTCCAGGCGGCGGGCCTGATCGAGGTCATGGCTTGACGCCGCGCCGCACCGGGCCTTGAAGCGCGGAGCACGAAGTGGTAAGCAAGACATCATCTCAACGGGGTGCCCGCTTATGAGGGCTGAGAGGCGCCATCGCGCCAACCCGCTGAACCTGATCCGGGTCATGCCGGCGTAGGGAATTGGGATTAGCGGCACTCGGCACCTCGTCTCAGTCCCCTCCGGCGGATCCCGGGAGGAGGACATTTTGGGTACATCACCGATTTCGTCTCGGCCCGCTCTGGATCTGACCCTTTACGTCATCCTCGATCCGGCCGAGATCGGGACGGAGGCCTTGCTCGAGGCCGCGGTCAAGGCCGCGGCGGGCGGTGCCAGCCTATTTCAGCTCCGCGACAAGCGGGCGAGCGCGCGGGAAACCGTAGGGCTCGCCCGGGCGTTGCGCGCTCGCCTCGAGCCTTTTGGGGTGCCGTTGCTGATCAACGACCGGGTGGACATCGCCCTGGCGTCCGGCGCCGAGGGGGTTCACCTGGGCCAGGAGGATATGGCGCCGGAGGATGCGCGTCGCCTGCTGGGAGCGGAGGCCATCATCGGGCTCACCGCGCGCAGCCGGGCCGAGGCCGAGGCGGCACCGCTCGATCTGGTCGACTACGTCAGCATCGGCGGCGTTTTTCCCACCAGCAGCAAGCAGCAGACGACAGCGCCGATCGGCCTCACCGGACTGGCGGAGATCGCGGGTTTGCTGGGCCAGGGAACGCGGGTGCCGCTATGCGCCATCAGTGGTATCAAGGCCGAAAATGCGGCCAATGTCATCCGGCAAGGCGTCTGCGGTGTCGCCGTGCTGAGCGCCGTGACGCGGGCCCCCGATCCGGAAGCGGCGGCGCGCGGTCTGAAGGAGATCGTGCTGGCCGAACGCGACGAGGGGACCCGGCCATGACCGTGCCCATCGCGCTCACTATCGCCGGGTCCGACAGCGGCGGCGGTGCCGGCATTCAAGCCGACCTCAAGACCTTCTCCGCGCTCGGTGTTTATGGTGCCTCGGTCATCACCGCCCTGACCGCCCAGAATACGCGCGAGGTCCGCGCGATCTTCGACGTCGATCCGGGCTTCATCGTCGGCCAGATCGATACGCTCTTTGACGATTTGGCGATCGATGCGGTCAAGATCGGAATGTTGAGCCGCCCGGAGGTGATCGCGGTCGTGGCCGACCGCCTGGCCGTGCGGGGGGCACGCAACCTGGTGCTCGACCCGGTCATGGTGGCCAAGAGCGGCGACCGCTTGCTGCGTGACGAGGCGGTGGCGGCCTTGCGCGAGACGTTGCTTCCCTTGGCCGACGTCGTGACACCCAACTTGCCCGAAGCGACGGTTCTTCTTGGTCGGGAAGACCCCGGGGGGACGATCGACATGTCTGCCACGGCGCGCGCCATCCTGGATCTGGGTGCCCGTGCGGTGCTGTTGAAAGGTGGGCATCTCGAAGGTGCGGAGAGCAGCGATCTCTTCACAGATGGAAAGCGGGAGCGCGTCTTCTCCGTGCCGCGGATCGCGACCAAGAACACCCATGGCACCGGTTGCACGCTGTCGTCGGCGATCGCCGCCCATTTGGCGCGCGGCCGCCCGATGGTCGAGGCGATCGAAGCAGCGAAAGCCTACGTGAGCCGGGCCATCGCCGCGGCCGATCGGCTGGCGGTGGGCTCGGGTCACGGGCCGGTGCATCATTTCCATGCCCTCTGGTCGGACGAAGGGAGATAGGGTCGTGCTTGGCCCACCGCCCACCGTAGAGGTCCGAGGTTTGAGCCTGAGCTTCGGCGTACGCCAGGTGCTGAGCGATCTCGATCTTACGCTCGAGGCCGGCCACTGGACCGGTCTGCTCGGCCGTAGTGGGGTCGGCAAATCCTCTCTGCTCCGGGTCTTGGCCGGACTGGTCGCCGATGGCGATACGGGTGACGGGGTGCGCTGTGACGATGGCGGCGAGGTGAGGGGGCGGGTCGCCTACATGGCGCAGCAAGATTTGTTGCTGCCCTGGTTGAGCGTTATCGACAACGTGACCTTCGGCCACCGCCTGCGTGGCGGCCGGGCGGCGGCCGCGGCGGCACGGCCACGCGCGATCGAGCTGCTGCACCGGGTCGGGCTGGAGCAGCGAGGTGCCGACCTGCCGGCGGCGCTGTCCGGCGGCATGCGCCAGCGCGCCGCCTTGGCCCGCACCCTGATGGAGGACCGTCCGATCGTCTTGATGGACGAGCCCTTCTCGGCCCTCGACTCCATTACCCGCCAGCGCTTGCAGGACCTGGCGGCCGAGCTGCTGAGCGGGCGCACGGTGCTTCTGGTGACGCATGATCCGCTGGAGGCCCTGAGGCTCTGTCACAAGGTCCATGTCCTGCAGGGGCTCGGCCGTCCATTGGCCTCACCGATCGTCATTCCCGGCAGTCATCCGCCGCGGGGCAGTGACGATCCGGCGGTGCTGGCCAAGCAGGGCGACCTCCTGCGTCAGCTCGCGGCCTGGGAGGCGGCGGCATGACGGTGGCACGGCCAATCCTCGTGGCGATCGGATTGCTGGTGGCCTGGCAAGCGCTGGTCTGGGCGACCGCGGTGCCGCCCTTCATCCTGCCCGGCCCGGATCGGGTGCTCCAGGCGTTGATCGCCAACACCGTCTTTCTCCTCGAGCACGCCGGGGTGACCTTGGCGGAGATGCTGCTGGGTCTGGTCCTCGGCACGACACTCGGTCTGACGAGCGCGCTGATACTGGCCTTCGTGCGGCCGATCCGCCCCTGGCTGCTGCCGGTCCTGGTGGTCAGCCAGGCGATCCCGGTCTTCGCCTTGGCGCCGGTCCTGGTGCTTTGGCTTGGCTACGGCATGGCGTCCAAGGTCGCCATGGCCAGCTTGATCATCTTCTTTCCGGTGACCGGAACTTTCTACGACGGCCTCAGGCGCACCGAACCCGGCTGGCTGGAGCTGGCACGAACCATGGATGCCAGCCCGTCGGCGATCCTCTGGCGTGTGCAGGTGCCGGCGGCTTTGCCGGCGCTCGCTTCGGGCCTTCGCGTGGCCGCCGCGGTGGTACCGATAGGTGCCGTCGTCGGCGAATGGGTCGGTGCCAGCGCCGGCCTCGGCTACGTCATGCTGCATGCCAACGGGCGCATGCAGATCGACCTGATGTTCGCCGCGCTCTTCGTCCTGGCTTTGATGGCGCTGGGCTTCTATTTCCTGCTGGATAGGGCGCTGCGGCGCTGGATCTCCTGGCAGGCCGAGGACGTGGTGGTCCGATGAAGATAGATGCGAGGATTCGAGCGATGAGACTTCTTCCCACGATCGGTTTTCTGATGACCGCGATGATCGGCCTGTCGTCACCGGGCTTGGCCCAATCCGAGAAGCTGACCGTCCTTCTCGATTGGTTCGTCAATCCCGACCACGCGCAATTGATCCTGGCGCGCGAGAAAGGCTACTTCGCCGAGGCCGGGCTCGAGGTCGAGCTTCTGGCCCCGGCCGATCCCAACGACCCGCCCAAGCTGGTCGCCGCCGGCAAGGCCGATATCGCGGTCTCTTATCAGCCGCAGCTTCATCTGCAGGCGGCGGCGGGCTTGCCGCTGGTGCGTATTGGCACGCTGGTGGCAACGCCGCTCAACAGCCTGGTGGTGTTGGAGGAGAGCCCGATCCGCAGCATCGCCGACCTCAAGGGCAAGAAGGTTGGCTTTTCCGTCGGCGGGTTCGAGGATGCCTTGCTTTCGGCCATGCTGGCCACGGCGGGACTTACCTTGGCCGACGTGGAGCTGGTGAACGTCAACTGGTCGCTGTCGCCTTCGCTCGTCGCGGGGCAGGTCGATGCGGTGATCGGCGCCTTTCGGAACTTCGAGCTGAACCAGATGGACCTGATCGATCGGCCGGGGCGGGCCTTCTTCGTCGAGGAGGAGGGCGTGCCCGCCTATGACGAACTGATCCTGGTCGCCAACGCCGAAGATCTGGATCGGCCCGAGTTGGCGCGGTTCGTCCACGCGGTGGAGCGGGCGACCCAATTCCTCGTCAACCATCCCGAGGCGGCCTGGGAGATCTTCAAGGCCACCGACAAGGAGCTGGACAACGAGCTGAACGCCCGCGCCTGGCGTGACACCTTGCCGCGCTTCGCCCTGCGTCCGGCGGCCTTGGACCGGGGCCGCTATGCGCGCTTCGCAGCCTTCTTGGAGGCGCAAGGTCTGATCGACGCGTCGCCGGCGTTGGAGACCTACGCCGTCGAGTTGAAGCGCGGCGACGGCGGCACCTGAGGCTCGAGGCGGGACCATGATCGTCATCATCGGCGCCGGCATCTGTGGTTTGGGCATCGGCTGGCAGCTCGCCAAGGCCGGCCGGCAGGTGGCGGTCGTCGAGCGTGGCGAGGCGGGGCGCGCGACCTCTTGGGCGGCAGCCGGTATGCTGGCCCCCCAGGTGGAGGCCGAGCCGGGCGAGGAGGCGCTGTTGCCGCTGTTGCTGGAAAGCCGTGCCCTGTGGTCCGAGTTCGCCGCCGAGCTTGCCGAGGACGGCGGGATGGCGGTCGACTACAGGACAGAGGGCACGCTGGTGGTGGCGCTCGACCGCGACGATCAGGCCCGTCTCGACTTCCTCGCAACCTACTACCGGGAGCAGAGGCTGGAGGTCGAGGTGCTTACCGGCCGCGAGATCCTGCGCCGGGAGCCCTATCTGTCGCGCCGTGTGGTCGGCGGCCTCTTCAGTCCCCTGGACCACCAGGTCGATAACCGCAAGGTGGTCGAGGCCATGAAGCGGGCCTTCTTGGCCCAGGGCGGGATCCTGCGCGAGTCCTGCCCCGTGCTGCGGCTCGACGTCGCGGCCGG